>JAFUBI010000025.1 GCA_017460285.1 Oscillospiraceae bacterium
GTATCCGAAAGAAGAACAAATGGGAGTCCATATTTCTCTTCAAACTTTTTATGGGACTCCATAGAATCTTTGCTTACCCCTATTACAACAGCACCTTTCTCGCGAAACTGAGGGTAAAGCTCTCCAAATGAACAAGCCTGCTTTGTGCATCCACTTGTCATGTCCTTAGGATAAAAATATAGTAGGACCTTCTTTCCCCTATACTCTGTAAGTGAATGTAATGTCCCGTTCTGGTCCGGAAGAGTAAACTCCGGCGCTTTTGTTCCCACGCTAAGCATTGTTTTACCTCCTATATTTGCAACCAATGAAATAATGGCATTTTTCTAAGACAATGCGATCCAATATCTCTGGAGGATATATGAGCCTTTATCCACCTCGTTCTCCAACACTCCCCCATTTCGAACGATGGTCAACCTGGAAGCCTCATTTGCCTTGTCGCAACAAATAAGGACCTTCTCCTCCCCGTTAGCCTTACAAACAGGCAAAACTAAACGCAACATCTCTTCTGCATATCGATTTCCACGTTCAGACGGTTTAATGCTATATCCTATATTCCCACCATATTCAAGGAGAGGTTTTGTCAAAGGCGATCTGTAATCGAGAATTCCAACCAATTCCCGATCCTCTTTTCGAATGCCCAAGTACACGCGAGACTTTGAACAATCCGGACCATACTTCTTTTCCAATCGGCGATCGAAGTCGATCCATTCAAAGAAGTTCTCCGTGTCTTCTAGGCCGGCGCACCCATCCAGATCATCTCCATTTTTTATCATTTCTTCTCGATATGCCATGACCTGATCTGCATAGTAAGAAGTCGGACTCATCAGCATGAGCCTGTCTTCTGTCAGTTCTTTTTCCATCATGACTCCCTCATAGACATCTTCGCCGAAAGAGAAAAAATCTACTGGGTAAAAGCCATTTGTTTCATAGTATTCCCGGAGTTTACGATTTCTCTTGTCACAATCCAATCGAAGATAAGCTAGAGCCTCATCGCATGCGATCTTTTCAAGTTCTTTCAGGAACTTCCTTCCCACGCCTGGATACTCACGATCTGATACAAAATTATGAAGATAAAGCGCACTGACATCCTCATCCCAGTTTTCTTCTTCATCGGTAAGAGATACTATTCCAAAGCACACTAAACGACCTTCAGGGGAAAACATACCATAGGCATTTCCCTCCATAGCTGTAGTCTCGTAATACGAAAGCGGAAAGATCTCTTCGTAGTGATTCGTGTTCCACTGCTGAATCCCTTCTTTATCCATCCAACTGATCCTGTCAAGAATCAACTGAAAAGCAGCTTCCGTCTCTTGTGGACGCACTTTGCGAAATGTGTACTCAATATCCATTTTGACCTCTACTTGCTTACCCTTGCTCATGAGAGCCATTTATCGATCGTGTCATTTATTCTGGGAGAAGCCCAATCAACGACCTTCATCCACAGTTTCTCTATCGTATGCTGACGCATCCATTCAATGATCCCGCACGCAATAAACACTGCAAGGATCAATACGTAAGACATGGGTATAAACCATACCATATCCATGTATCTTGTTCCCTTTACGATATTATTCCACAAATAACTCCGTATTTGCCAGTTGTCGTGGATCAGATATATTCCAAACGTCAATGAAGAAACGAAATTGATCACTCTGTTGTTTTTTACTTTAAGGTTTTTGAACCCTAAAAACAGGAAAAGCGAAAGGAGCATGATCAACACATGGTTCTGATAGTCAAACAAATAGTCGAGAATGTTTAATCTTCCCACGCTATTTATGATCCATATGTCTACTGCTGCAACAAGTACCATACACAGCAAAAATATACCTAAAGCACAAAGGAACCAAAAAGAGGCTTTTTTCTTTCCCTCTTCGTGATATAAGCGCAAATAAGCCCCTACGGAGTACAAAAAGAGGAAAAACATCAGATCGCTTCCCTGGAAATCTGTGGGGATCATACCAGGTATCCAACTCAGTGTCGGGATCAAGCACCAAAAGATACCTGTCAAGACCAGCATCCTTCTGTACATCGTTTTAGATAGAGACAGAAGCATTTTATTAAGGAAGGGTGAAAGAAGATACATTACAAGATATGTCGCAATGAACCATTGCACCCCTGTCGATAGAAAAAGCACTTTTCCAAGAAGTGTGTCCTGAGGCATAGTCCCAAAGCCGTTAATTTGTTTATGGAACAAAAACCATATTGCTAAGATATAAAACATCGTCTGTCCCCATAACTGAAGGACCTTTTGTGTCTTAACACCATGAGATTGGATCATGAAATAACCGGAAAGCATCACAAAAAGATTGACACCGGTTTTCCCATCCAAAAGCATGGACTGATAAAAAAGCCTATTCACGGTGATCGTTGAACCTACAAACATAAATCTTGTGAACAGGACATAGTGATAAGCAATAATAAGGAGCATTGCAAAGATACGCATGAGTTCGAAATTGGAACTTCTGTTTTTTCTCTCCATTGTTTTTCTCCCGATAAATTGTATTGAACAAACTATATTCCTTAGTACCTTTGATTTCAATGTTCCAAAAACAAAAAGCTCCAGCCTTGGCGGGAGGAGCCTGTAGTATCTGAATATATCCTGAGTTAATTGTATCCGTGGACTTTGGCTAGTTTCCGGTAAATATAGCAACTGGCGCTAAGCGGATAATGATACTGATCGTTGGTATTACCGTCTATGAGGAAATCGATAAGTTCTCCGTTTTCATCATAAACCAGGTCAACGATCGTCACGACATGCGGGAAATCATCGTAATCCGGACCGTCATTTCCAACATATACGATGTCCCCTTTCTCCCCAAGCCAGAAATTCAAGTCTTTTTCTACGACCATCTGCGCAGGGTCAGATGTATTTGCCAAATACCGGTTGAAAAAGCTAATGCGGATGAATTCATAAGTAAAACCGGTTGCGGAGTTATCATGATTCTCTGTCAAACCATAGTTTTTCCACTGATATGATCCTTCATGATCGATGGGAACTCCACCGGCATGTATTACCTGAGAAACAAAATTCATACAATTGCTCTCATAATCAGGGAAATTCCAGTTCCGGCTCATCGCATAACTGTCGGCATAGTTGGCAGCTGCTTCCCTATCATATGGATTAGTTGCAGTCAGCACAGGTAAATCGGCTTCATCGTGATTCACTTCATATCTCAAATTCGAACTCTCATCTTGCTGTTCGACATACGCTTCCATATAAGACTGGAAAAGTTCATCCAGTTCCTGCTTGAAATCATCTCCTAATTTCTTTTCTTCGTCATCAAAGGCAAGGTAGAACCCCTCTTCACGATAGACCTGTGTCAGCTCCCCATCGTAATCGAAATAGAACTTAGTCAAAACATTGTGCTGTTTGGACTCTTCGCCATTTAAAAAATGGAAAGAAACAGTACTGTCCTCGTGCACAGATACACAAAGTCCGTCATTCACATATTCTGTTCGATCTATGGTCAGATCATACGAGCAATCATCGAGGAACAAGGAATTCGAGGAAAGCTTGCGAGTTGCTATCAGATACTCCAAACCTTTCTGGAATTTGTAAGCATATTGCTCACCGTCTCCTCCGAAAAACCTTGTCATATCCGGAACTTCCAGATATTTCATAGCCCGGTAATACTCATTGACAAATGCAACGATACGATCCACTCTGGATTGAATCAGACTTACATTGTTATGAACTTCCTTCTCATAATGGAAATCATCCTGGACGACACGAACCGTCTGGTGAGCTTCCCCAACATTCCCGCTTGAGTCTGTAGCGGTATAAACAACGTCAAATTCGCCTGCCTGTCCCGCAGGAAGCCCCTGAGAAATAACGACCGGTACCGACTGATCATAGTTATCCAGTGCAATCAGGTTATCCGCGTTGATCTCAGTGCCCAATGGGATCTGAAGGAATGTGGGTCCATTCAAAACAACAGCAGGAGCTGTTTCATCTACCACATGCACTGTTCTGGAGAGAGTCTGGAGGAAGGCTTTATACTCCACCGAGTAATTTCCAATCTTTGAAGTGTCAACTTCTCCAATTCCTTGAATTTCTTTTCCGGTAAATCTATTAGTAGCTCCCGGATCCTCAAAAGAACTGAAAACAGGGACCGACATTTCGGTGTCTCCGTTTAGAACAAGGAATACCTGAGCGTTCTTCAGCAAATATACTATTACACTTAAAAGAATCAGTGAAAGACAAATGGCGACGCTGACCTTAAACCACTTTTTCTTTTTCATCGAACTCCAAAATTCCTTTCATGTTCCTTAACAGGCAGTTCGATCATGTCCACGGCATCGATCCTGCCAAACCGGGATTGTCCAAGACGGACGACCATTCTTTCAATATCCTCTAAATTGCCCTGGGCTTCCATTACAACAGAACCGTCCCATTCATTTTCAACCCAGCCTGTAATACCCAGATCTCTCGCTGCCATCACACAGCGATAGCGAAATCCTACTCCCTGTACATTTCCTTGAAACACATAATGTCTTCTAACCATGTAACATTCCTATTGCTCTTCTGTCTGCTGAGATGTCAGTTCGTTCTGCTTATTTACCATTCTAGCACATAAATCATCCAGACTATCTGTTTCTGTGATCACAAAGTTATGCCCCATGCCTTCTCCAATTATCTGCTCACAGGATACCCCTTTATTCGCCAATTTTTCATAGAACAACTGAAGCATAGGTGTAAACAATTCGCTGTCGCCATAACACAGAGTGACATTTCTTAATACCGTCACATCACCATACATAGGACTTAAATGGTAATCACTGGGGTTTTCTCCAGCTGCCCATAACTCTCCATATAGCCTCAGCATATATGCGTCGAGATCCTTATCCAGTTCCTGATACTTGTCTGTTTCAGGATGCGTGATCATCAGATCTACCCAGGGAGATGAAAGCACGAGCTGGCTCGGCTGTTCCCAGCCGTTCTCAGCAACCTGCATACAAAGCCCAGCAGCTAAAGCGCCTCCGGCGGAATCTCCCATCACGATAACATGGTCTGCACCGTACTCCGCAACTACTCTGTAATACAGAGACTGCAACAATGTGTAAGCATGAGTAAAATTAAATCCTGTAAGTAATGGATACTGAGGAACGATCACCTCATACCCCGTCTTCAAGGTGATCTGTTTCACTGCAGGATAATAATACCCATTATCAAAATCGCTAAGATATGCACCACCATGAATGTAAAAGACCACTGTGTCGGAATGCTCCTGAGATGCCAGACTAAGGACCCTCATTTGATTATAATGACCTTTTGCTGTATATATCTCTGTTTCACCTTCAGGAAACTCGTAATCTCTCCCACTATCCCAAAGTGAAGAGTTGTCATTTATCCTATTTGCAAACAACTGCACGTTTGCATTTTCCTGTCCCTGCTCCGTTTCTTCTACTGGAATGGGCTCTGGCGTCTCAACTTCCGTATCAGGCTCCGTAGAAGCAAGAACTGGATGAAGAAAAGCCAAAATTGTTTTGGAAGCCAAATGTTGTTGCTTTTCAGGAGAGATGCCTCCTTCGACGTCCCCATGAAGCAGATCACAGTCCGCAAACCCAGTGTGGTTACCGCCGCTGACGATATATTCAGAAGATTGATCCGGCCAAAGCGATTTACTGCTTTGATATTCATCAAAATCCAAAATAGCATCCGAAGTTCCATAAATGGATAGAAGTTTTTGTTCTTCAGGAATCTGTGTGGAAGGATAAGATGCAACTAATACAACACCTTTAACGGTTTCAGGACTTGAGGCTGCATAAAGAGCAGCTGCCTCGCCTCCCAAGGAATGACCGCCTATATACCAGTTGTCATATGCGCCTGCCTCTATCGCCTTATCTGCTGCATTTGTGTCAAGGAAAGCAAGGTTTAGCGGCATCTTCAGCAAAAATACATCGGCTCCGCCTTCAGCAACAGATTGCAAAAAAGGGACGTAACACTCACAAGCGATCTTCTCCCCAGGATAAAATACAAATGCTGTGTCCTTTCCTGGACCATCCAAAAAATATCCAAGATCCGTCTTCTCCACGGAAACCAAAGAAGAACCATTTAGTGCTTCTTTGGTCTGTTTTCCAGGATGTTGATAATTCAACAAATAAATAGTTACTGTACCTAAAAACAAAAGGAGACCAATAAGATACGCTAACAGCACCCTTCGGAGCATGTACTTTCCGGAGCCCTTCGCCCTTTTGCGGAAAATAATCGCAGTGATCAAAGCCCCTGTGATAAAACACACAAAAGCAACGATCACTATTTTAAGGACGAAGTGATTCACCATAAGTCTCTCCTGTATTCTCCTACAGTCTTGTCTACATTATACATTATATAGGCACATTATACATACTTTTGCAACAATTCCTGTCATATTGCACAAAGGCACGCTGCACTTTCGTGGAACGTGCCCTTCTTTATTCAGCCAAATACAATTTTAGCAGTTCGAATGTATTTTCTGCTCCCTCTACATGACCCCGCTCGTACCCATGTGAAGCATATACACCAGGTCCGATCAAAGCATGTTTGAGATCGTATCCCGATCGTACAGCTGCCTGAGCATCGCTAGAATAATTCAGATATACATCCGTTGCGTAGTTTAACCCAGTCTTCTCAGCAAGGCTTACCAGTTTTGTTGTGACCTCATAATCGTATGGTCCATGAGCATCTTTTGCACAAATGGATACTTTTCGCTCGTCTCCTTCCAGTCCATCTCCAACGCACCCCATATCTACAGCCAGGATCTCGGTAGCGTCTTCCGGAAGTCCTCCTTGCCCTCCATGTCCAACTTCTTCGTATGTAGTCAAAAACAAGTACACTTTTCGATTTAGTCTGAGGCATCCGTCGGCCACCTGTTTTGCCAGAGCAAACAAGATGGCAACGGAAAGTTTATCGTCAAGATATCTGCTTTTAATATATCCTGTTTCGGTTACCGTAAATCTTGGGTCAAAACAAACAAAACAACCGTTTGTAATGCCCAGTTTTAACGTATCTTCCTTGCATCTTGTATCGGCATCGAGAACGATCTCTGTTGTTTCAAAAGTGCGCTCTGTTTTTGTAAGTTCCGGATTGACATGAGATGAAGCATTACACAACTGCAGACATCCATCGACAACAGTGTTATGACGGGTATAAACACGAACATTTTCGGTCTCACAGTTGACTGCCTTTAGTCCTCCCAGGTTCGATATCCTAAGACGACCATTCGCTTTGATTTCGCACACGATCCCACCTAAAGTGTCCAAATGAGCTGTTAGGATCAGTGGGTCTCCATCCCCTCCTAATTCCGCGAGAACACTTCCCTTCCGTGTTGTCGAAGGGTCGAACCCCATTTTCTTTAATGTTGACACAGCATAATCTGATGCCTTTTCTGTAAACCCGGTAGGGCTATCGATCGCTATTAATTCTTTCGTCCAACACACGATCTGTTCTTTTATGCTCACTGGTATTATTCTCCTCCTACAATATAAATGTAATGTTTCCGAGGGTTTCAGACCTAACCTTTACGATAGGGATGAAACCCTCCCATTTGCTGAAGATGTAGAATGGAAGGGTATCGGTGTGACGGCGTTCTCCTTGGACCACATGAGTCCGTGAAAAAGCCTGTCAGCCAGTCTTCCATTTGCATCCGTTCGGTTAAAGCAGGTTGAACTGCATTTGTGTATGTTCGTGTAACTCCCAGGAGACTGAATAAGCAATGGATCATCACTGGTAGCATGCATATTACTATTTGGGAGGTACGGGTTATGTACAACGCAGTAGGTATCGACATTTCTAAAGGGAAAAGCACAGTCGCGGTGCTGCAGCCTGGAGGAATCATCCTTAGAACGCCATTCAATGTCAGTCACTCGCATAAGGAACTGGATGAACTGGCAGACTTTGTTCTTTCTCCCGGTGATGACACCAGAGTCGTGATGGAATGCACCGGCAGGTATCATCAACCTGTTCTGAATGCTCTTTACGACAAGAACATCTTTGTCAGCGCGGTAAATCCTCATCTTATCAAGAACTTCGGGATCAACTCACTCAGGAAGGTCAAATCTGACCCTGCCGATTCAAAGAAGATCGCAAGATATGCTCTTGACAACTGGGCTGACCTGCGACAGTATTCAGCTATGGATACTATTCGTACACAACTCAAGACCTTGAATTCTCAGATGGATTTTTTCATGGGACAAAGAACTTCCGCCATGAATAATCTCATCTCTCTCCTGGATTTGACTTATCCGGGTATTAACGACCTGTTTTCCAGTCCTGTCCGTAGTGACGGGCATCTGAAATGGGTCGATTTCGTCTCTGTTTTCTGGCACGTGGAATGTGTCACTAAACTCAGTCTCAAAGCTTTCACTGAGCGTTATCAGGCTTTCTGCAGAAAATATGGCTACACGGTACGTTCCGGAAAAGCAGAACAACTGTATGCCTATTCCAAAGACATTGCGCCGTCAGTTCATAGGGACGATACCTACAAGAGCATGATCCTGATAGCTGTACAACAGTTCAATCAGCTTTCTGCCAGTGTGGAACGAACCCGCGTTGAAATGGATAAGCTGGCCTCCACTCTGCCCGAATATGAGACTGTTATGTCTATGGGCGGTGTCGGAAAGTCACTTGGTCCTCAGCTCATTGCTGAGATCGGGGACATCTCCAGGTTCACTCACAGAGAAGCTCTTACTGCCTTTGCAGGTGTGGATCCTGGCGTCGCTTCCTCCGGCAAGATGAATATCCGCAGCAACCGATCTTCTAAAGTCGGTTCTTCCAGATTGAGAAGAACTCTTTTTCTTGTAATGTCCGTCTTGTTACAGACAAAGCCTGAGAATGATCCGGTGTATCAGTTCCTTGACAAGAAACGCTCAGAAGGTAAACCTTATCTTGTTTACATGACTGCTGGAGCCAACAAGTTCCTGCGCATCTACTACGGTCGGGTCAAAGCTTGCATCGCTGCTCAATCATCTACAGAATGATCCTGTTCTATTTGACCAAGGCTGACTATTGTCGGCCTTTTTGTGGTATCAAAATGTTGACGTGTTAAATACTCATTTTGTGCTTGACTTTTTATTAGCAGGCTTTTTCTTTTTCTGATCCTTTATTTTCCTGCTTGGGACGCAACTCATCAGGAAGCAAAGCAAGTAATAATTCCTCCCGAGTTTTTGAAATATCCTCAGCAATCTCTTTTACTGGGATCTTCAAATCTCGTGCTCCAGATCTTACCACATCTTTAAAAGACGAAGGAATCGAATGAACGGTCCTTGTCACAATACCAGAAAGACTTTTTCTTAACTCTTCATCCATCTTAAATGTAATCTTAATTTCTGCCATTTTGGTTCACCTATATTATTTTCTTAAAGCCTGTATCTTTCCACATAAAGCCAAAACCACCCATACTACCAGCCAAATGAGAACAAAGAACAAAAGGAAACTCAAGATGGAGAAACTGAAATTATGCGTTGTCACATCTCCATCCATCATGCCATAAATGTGAAAGACTTTCGCCCCGAATCCAGATTCAGACATACATTCTCCACCCCAGGATCGAATTGATAATAACAAATAGTTGTTTTTTAGATAGTAGGCATAATTTACGATCGTTCCTACCCCATCGATGACAAGGCCAATAATCGCTGCAATTATGAGTTTTTTCATTTTTTCCTCCGCTACCGTATCCAAACCTATGATAAGGTTTGCTCAAGCAATGCTTCACAGCCTCTTGAGATCTCATCGAATGCCGTTTCGAAATCGCCCGTATACCAAGGATCCGAAATCTCTCGACTTCCCTCGCCACTAAATGAAAGAAGGTATCTAATCTTATTGTCATATCGTTTTCCAAAACGATAGTTCAAACTGCGATAATTCCAATTATCCATGATAATGATATAATCCGCTTCGCTCATCTCTACTTCAGATACTTTATGTGCCCGGTGCTTTCCAAAAGGGATCTTATACTTGTTCAACACTCGTTTGGCAGGTGGATATATGTCATTGCCTTCTTCTTCGCTGGAACAAGCCGCAGAACAAACTTCGTAGAGATCTTCAACATGTTTATTCCGCACCATCTCTTTGAGAATATATTCTGCCATAGGGCTCCTGCAAATATTTCCAGTACACAAGAATAATATTTTGATCTTATCGCTCTTTGCCAATGTCACATAAACTCCTCATTATTTTTTCCATTATAACATGCACAGGTCGTGGAACTGAAAACATGGGATTTGCGAAAACTGTTGACACACTTGCATTAACTGTGTATATTGTATATACACAGTATATGAGGTAATTACGCATGCAACTCATTATTAACAATCGCAACGGAACGCCAATTTATGATCAGATCTACACCCAAATCAAAGACCAGATCATCAACGGGTCTCTTAGAGAAGACGACCCTCTTCCTTCTGTTAGGAATCTGGCAAAAGATCTTAAGATCAGCGTGATCACGACGAAAAGAGCATATGAGGAACTTGAGAATGAGGGATTTATTTACACCCTTCCTGGAAAAGGATCCTACGTTGCTCCTAAGAATGTTGAGCTTATCAAAGAACAAAACTTGCGTCTGATCGAGGATCATCTTTCTGAGATCATAAAACTGTCTGTTTCCTGTGGCTTAGATAAAAATACCCTTTTAGAGACCATCGACCTTTTATGGGAGGGATCACAATGACAAATGCAGTTGAAGTAAGAGACATTTGCAAATCTTACTCAGATTTTACACTAGATCATGTGACATTTGATCTACCTGCCGGAAGCATTTTTGGACTTGTCGGTGAAAACGGTGCAGGTAAAAGTACGACGATCCAACTACTATTAGACATCATAAAAAAAGATGAAGGGCGTATCTCTGTTTTAGGACACGACCCAAGCGAAAAGGATAAATCTTGGAAAAACGATATAGGTGTCGTACTGGACGCTGCAGGTCTTCCCCACTCTTTGAATGCAAATCAGATCAGCACGATCATGAGAGATGCTTTTCTGAATTGGGATAACGAGACTTATAAGAAGTATCTGGAAAGATTCCAGGTTCCTGAGAATAAAACTTTCTCGGAGATGTCAAACGGAACCAAGATGAAACTGAGTATAGCGATCGCTCTCTCCCACGATGCAAAACTTTTGATCCTTGATGAAGCAACAAACGCACTGGACCCCCTGGTACGCAATGATGTCAACGATATCCTGATGGAATTTACACGGCAAGAAGACCATTCTGTTTTGATCTCCTCACATATCGTGACTGATCTCGAGAAACTGTGTGATTACATCGCCTTTTTGCATAAAGGAAAACTTGTTCTTTGCGAAGAGAAAGATATTCTTGCCAGCAAATATGGAACCCTATCTTGCAGCCGCGAAACACTTAACCGCATTGATTCGAACGCCATTCTTCATGTGGATGAGACAAGGTCCTGAGGCAACGCATTAGTCCGGCGGGAAGAGGTGCCGTTCGACATAAAGACTGATCCAATCACTATCGAAGACTTATTTGTACTAATGGCAAAGGAGGAGATTTCATTATGAAAGCGCTACTTCGTAAAGACTTTCTTGTTTTGAGCACATCCTTTAGACGTGTTCTAGTCATTTGGCTGATCTTTCCTCTTGTTGCTATGATCAATCCATCCATGTCTTATTTTGCACTATATATAGGTCTTGTTGCAGGGACTCTTTCCACCTCACTCATCAACCTAGAAGAAAAGGAAAACTGGAACACGTTTGCAGGATCGCTTCCTATTTCTAAAAAAGATGTCGTGACAGAACGATACCTGTTTACCCTCCTGATGGTTGCTGCAGCAACTTTGATCGGTGCGATCTGTTATTGTTCCTATTTAGTTCGGGGTCTCAATGAATTTGCCAATCCCACGATCATTCTAAGCAACTTCGCCTACTCCCTTCTTCTTCCTGCTTTGACTCTTCCCGCGACCTACCGCTTTGGAGTA
>JAFUBI010000276.1 GCA_017460285.1 Oscillospiraceae bacterium
AATTCCCATTTTTACTATAACCTATCACGTAAGACATTCTTGTTTGCAACAGTTTCTTGTTTGTATATTTAGCTACTTCTTCGTACGCTTTGCTAACTTCATCAAGAATCATTTCTTCCTTCGCTACGTGCGTTTTTGTTTCTCTAGTTCTGCTGCGTAAATATAATACAGAAGTGTGCAGCAATTGCTTCATCTTTTCCCGTTCGTCTGCCACACTCATGGAAGACATCATTCCATAAATATCAGCATTCATGGCAGACTTACAGAACTCTCTTCCGGCTATCGCCATCTCTGCAAAAGAGTTGTCTTCAAAAGAACGCAAAGCCAAACCTATTCGTCCATCAAAAAGAACCGCTAATTCATAGGCTTGTTTTTCTGTGCATTCTTTTCTGAGCCTTAAAACTTCCTCAACACATTCTTCAATATCAGGACTCTGAAGTCTATATAAAGAAACTCTGGATCAGATCGTCTCCAACAGATCATATTTATCTTTTACAGTCAATATGAAAACAACTCCCTGAGGAGGTTCCTCAAGCATTTTAAGTAAAGCGTTCGATGAACTCTGGTTCAAATGTTCTGCATGCTGAATCAAAACTACACGTTTACCTTCAGTCGTAACAGTTGCCTTATTTGCTTCATATAAAGCATCACGAACTGTCTGAACTGAAATATCCCCTGAAGAACCGCTTCCTTCAATCATGATACAATCCGGATGAATTCCGCGAAGGACCAAATCATTTTGATCATCAAGATAAGTTTGGGCAAGAAGTTTCGAGAAGAAACCTCCTCCTTGCCCAATTTCACTCTGAATGGCAATTCCGTGAGGCATCTTTCCAGATGAGACCAAGTAAGTCAGTTCTTGTATAAGATGTTCATTTCCGCGAAAAGAATCAAACAATACTATCACCTCATATTTCGACATATAACATTTTATCAAATTATCCTTGTTAAATCCATCAAATATAAACGCTTAACTCATTTACTGTTTGTATTTCCACCTTTACAAAACTTGTATACTCAATAAAATACATCTTGTGATTATATAGGCATTTTTAACATCTTCAACAGAGTTTTCAACAAAGTGATTTCTTTATACCCTTTACAAATCGTATTATTCACATTATCAGAGTGTAAAAAAATATATTTAATGGTAATATAGGTTTATTAAATCATGGAGTGAAATATGCAAAAAGGTACTTATATCAATGACCCTGAATTTGCAAAGAGGGTTCTTAGACTAGCATTTCCAGGGACTATACAAGCACTACTGAATGTCAGCGTGAACGCCCTAAACAATCTTTTAACAGGTCATTATTTTGGCGAAGTTGAAATCTCAGTTATTGCCCAAACGGCATCTGTATTCGCAATATATGAAGTAGTTACGTACGGTTTTTCTTCTTCTTGTGGAATACTTATCGCTCAATACTGGGGAAAACGTGACATAAACAAAATCAATAAGATTCTCTCAATCGCAATTCGCCTAGAGGTATTACTTGGGTTGATTTTCTCTGCGATCATGGCATTGTTCCCTTCGTTTGTTATGAGAATAATGACGAAAGATCCAGCAGTAATTGAACTTGGTTCTGAATATCTTCGTTTAAGTGCTCCAATCTATTTTCTGTTTGGTATTTGTAACGCACTGTACAGTAGTTTTAATTCTCTTGAAATGGTTCAATATGTTTTTGCTGGGAACTCACTGTGCAGTGTTTTCAATCTGATTTTGTCCTATATTCTTATCCCCAAGATTGGCGTTATTGGCGCTGGTATTTCTGCATTGGTCTCTAGAATCCTATCCTTCTTATTTGTCTGTGGTGTTTTGTTCTTTAAATCAAAAACAGGATTTAAACCAAGAGATATCGTTTCAAATGATTCTGTTCTGATGAAAGATTTTTTGGAAGTTGCATATCCAGTTATGGGGCATGAACTGATCTGGAGCGTAGGAAATAATATGCCTCAAATCCTGATGGGAAGAATCAGCACTGTTGCAACAAGTTCATTCAGTATCGCAATCAATCTTTGTCAACTCCTCACGATCATTCAAACTGGGCTTGGCAATGCTGCCCTCACAGTTGTAGGTCAAAATATCGGAAAAGGCGATCGTGATCGCGCCGAAAAGTCCGCTAAAACTTTCGTGTTATATACTCTGTTCAGCAGTATTTTAAGTACACTTCTGCTGTTAATTGTTCACCCACTTTACTTGAGTTTTTATGATGTTTCACCAGAAGTGCTAGCAAACGCCGAGCAGATGATCAAAATACTAACAATTCAGACTTTCTTCACTGGCTTTGATTCTGTTGTTCTGGTTAACACTTTACGTGCTGGCGGAATGGGAAAAGTTGGATTTTTCACTGATATCGTGGTTATGTGGATGATCGCAATTCCTTTAGGTTGGCTCGGCGTGCTGGTATGGAATGTTTCTCCCCCTCTCGTTGCACTTTTGGTAAAACTTGATATGCCTCTCAAGTCACTTGTAGGTCTATATGTAGTCTTAAAAACAAACTGGATTCATAATCTGACCAGAGAGGATAATGACTTAGAATACTCTTGATATTTTCTTAAAGAAATGGGGACACATCAGTGCCCCCATTTCTTTAGTCATTGTAAAACTTGTTTGTTTCGTATTTTGGTTCACAGGTTACATTAAGGCCTAGCCTTTTAAGTGAATTAAGATCTACTGAAGACAACATAACCGAAGAATGCATGTCACTTCCTTTGATGTTTGGCAATTGTTCCAAAGCAGCAGCAGCATTGGAATCCTGGATTGCACATACTGAGAGGGCAATAAGGATCTCGTCAATATGTAATAACGGTTTACTGCCGTAATACTTTGTTTTCAATTCTTGTATCGGCTCGATCATATATCGGCTGATCAGATTCATTTTATCCGGAAGACCCGCTTCCATCTTTAAAGCATTTATCAATGCTGCTGACGCAGCCCCAAGAAGCGGTGTTGTTTTTCCAGTAACAATCCTACCATCAGGCAATTCTATAGCAGCAGCAGGTCCATCTGTTGCTGCTTCTTTATTTCTGGCAGCTTCGATAATGGGTCTCTCGTTCAAAGTAATACTAGCTTGCCGCATGATCAATTCAATTTTATTCGCTTCTCTGCCGTCAGATTCACCTTTTCGCATCTTGCCAAGTGCGTTGAAATATCTGCGAATAATCTCGCTCCTGGAAGCGATTCGAGCTGCTTCGTCATTAATGATACAATTACCCACCATGTTAACGCCCATATCCGTCGGTGACTTATATGGACAATAACCAAGAATGTGAGTAAATGTTTCTTGTAATACCGGGAAAATCTCTACATCGCGGTTGTAGTTTACCGTTGTTACACCATACGCATCCAAATGAAACGGATCTATCATATTGACATCTTCCAAGTCAGCAGTAGCAGCCTCATACGCAAGGTTCACAGGATGTTTTAAAGGCAAATTCCATATGGGAAATGTCTCAAACTTAGCATAACCAGATCTTAGTCCACGCTTGCTGTCGTGATATAGCTGAGATAAGCACGTAGCCATCTTGCCGCTTCCTGGACCAGGAGCTGTGACTACGACCAGTTTTCTAGTTGTTTCAATGTAATCATTTTTTCCAAACCCTTCGTCGCTTACGATTGAGAGAACATTAGAAGGATATCCTTCTATCGTATAATGCCTGAAAACTCTCAAACCAAGATTTTCCAGTTTGTTCTGAAAAGCAACTGCAGCTGGTTGATTAGCAAAACGAGATATTACGATACTACCAACATATAGTCCTCTACTGTGGAATGCATCAATAAGTCTAAGGACATCTGCATCATACGTTATTCCATAGTCATCACGTTTCTTGTTCTTCTCGATATCGTTCGCGTTTATTACAATAACGATCTCCGCTTCATCACTAAGAGTCGCAAGCATTCTTACCTTGCTGTCGGGTTCAAAACCTGGCAATACCCTTGCAGCGTGGTGGTCATCGAAAAGCTTACCGCCAAACTCAAAATACAACTTATCTTCAAATAGAGCTACTCTTTCCAAGATTCGCTCTGACTGCATTTTTAAATATAAATCATTGTCAATAGCTTGTAATTTCACTTTTCTTTCACCACATTATCTAAATATCGTTTTATACTTTCATCACAAAACGTCCATTCATGAGTGCCGTTCCAGGATTCGTTGATAATATTCAAGCGCAGACCCGCAGTTTTTTCTTCCCACTTTTTATAACTATCAAACAAAAAATCTTGCTTTCCACATGTGACATAAAAA
>JAFUBI010000277.1 GCA_017460285.1 Oscillospiraceae bacterium
GATTTGTGTATAATATGTGTAGAAACAGATCATTCATACTATATAAAGGAGAAAAAACATGGCCAGTCGTTTTATCTTGAACGAGACTTCATACCACGGTGCTGGAGCCGTAAAAGAGATCGTAACGGAGTTCAAAGCCCGCGGATTCCAAAAGGCGTTCGTGGCTTCGGATCCAGATCTTGTCCGTTTCGGAGTGACTGCAAAAGTTACCGACCTTCTGGACGGGGCAGGTATTCCGTATGTTCTTTACACCAACATCCAACCCAATCCGACGATCGAAAATGTCCAGTCTGGTGTTAAAGCTTTTGCTGAAGCAGAAGCAGATTGTATCATCGCGATAGGCGGAGGTTCCTCAATGGACACCGCAAAAGCGATCGGTATTATCAATACCAATCCGGAATTCGCAGATGTCCGCTCTCTGGAAGGTGTAGCTCCTACCAAGAACCCTTGCACACCAATTTTGGCAGTACCGACCACAGCTGGTACGGCAGCGGAAGTAACGATCAATTATGTTATCACGGATCCCGAGAATAAGCGCAAATTCGTTTGTGTCGACGTTCATGATATCCCTGTGGTGGCATTCGTTGACCCGGATATGATGGCTTCCATGCCCAAAGGATTGACAGCAGCGACCGGTATGGATGCTCTCACACACGCGATCGAAGGTTATATCACAGCCGGCGCATGGGAACTTTCCGACATGTTCCACCTCAAAGCGATACAGATGATCGCAAAGAATCTTCGCGGAGCAGTAAATGGCGAGCCGGAAGGCAGGGAAGCTATGGCTCTTGCTCAGTACGTTGCAGGAATGGGCTTCTCCAATGTTGGACTTGGTGTTGACCACTCCATGGCACATACACTGTCTGCATACTACGGTATGCCACATGGAAAAGCATGCGCAACACTGCTTCCTACTGTCATGGCGTATAACGCACCTGTAACGGGCGAAAAGTATCGTGATATCGCTGCTGCTTTTGGTGTGGAAGACGCTTATACAGCGGATCTTGAGACCGCCAGAGAGAAGGCGGTGGCGGCCGTCAAAAAACTTGGCGAAGACGTGGGAATCGTCATGTCGCTGAAGGATGTTGTCCCGATGGAAGACGTCGACGCTCTTTCTGCAGATGCCCTGAAAGACGCATGCACACCTGGAAACCCCCGTCCGGTGACCGTTGAGAACATCAAAGAGATGTTCCTCTCACTTATGAAATAAAAGTATTCTTGCATAGAAATAGCAGTAGCTGAGATGCCACTGCTATTTTTCTGCCCATTTTGAGTTAGAAAGTGTTGCGGATACTGATATAATGGGAAAAGTTTAAAACCAATTAGGAGAAAGAATGCATGTTTAATTCTGTAGGCGATCAGTATTGTGGATTTACAGTTACGAGGATCCGTACTTCCGATGAGTTCCAGGGAAGACTAGTGGAACTGGTCTATGAAAAAACGGGCACACCAGTTTGTTGGATGGACAATGGATTGGACAACAAACTGTTCTCGATTTTCTTCCGAACGATCCCCGAGGACAGTACAGGTGTTTTCCATATCCTTGAACACTCGTTGCTCAACGGGTCTGAAAAATATCCCGTCAGGGAGCCGTTTGTAGAATTGATGAAAAATTCTATGAATACGTTCCTCAATGCGATGACTTTTCCCGATATGACGATGTTCCCCGTGTCAAGTCGGAACAAAAAGGACTTCCTCAATTTGACCAGTGTATATCTGGATGCTGTATTCGCGCCAAGGCTCCTTCAGGATCCTTTCATCTTTTATCAGGAAGGTTGGCATATCGAACCGTCGGAAGATGGCTATGTGTTCAATGGCGTCGTGTATAACGAGATGAAAGGCGCTATGAGCGGAGTGGACCGTGTTGCGGAAGAAAAACTGATGGAGACGATGTTCCCTTCAAACTGCTATCGGTTCAATTCGGGCGGTGACCCTGAGGTCATTCCGGAACTCTCTTATGAGAAGATCAAAGAATTATATTTGAAGTATTACCATCCCTCTAACGCAAAGATCTTCTTGGATGGAAGTATCCCTGCCAAGGAGACCTTTGAGTTGATAGCCTCCTATCTTGAACGCTTTGAAGCGAAGGTGTGTGACTTTGAGATCCCCGTTCAGGTACCCGTTCATGGCGAAGAAACGATCCTGTACGAACTTCCTGCTGAAGAGAGCCTTGAAGATAAGGAAGTGCTGTCTATAGGCATTTTGTTCGGCAACTGGGATGACCGCGTGAAAAACATGGCTGTCAGCGTGCTTAAGAACGTCCTTTTCGATTCCAATGAAGCACCCATCAAAAGAGCGTTGCTCTCATCTGGACTTGCACAAGAGATGACAGCGGGGGTAGAAGACTCGATCCAGCAGTCTTACCTTGAGATCTCTGTCAAGAACATGAAGACAGGTAGGTCTGATGACGTCATCCGGCTGATCAAGGAGGAGGCGCGCAAGGAGTATGAAAAAGGGCTGGACAAAAAGGCGTTGATCGCGTCTGAAAATCTGATGGAGTTCCGCATGCTGGAACCGGATGAGCCTCAGGGGTTGGATCATTGCCTGAGCGCTACTGGGAGTTGGCTCTATGGCGGTGACCCCATGGACTATCTGGTATATCAGTCTGATTTTGAAAAAGTACGTGCCATGATCGAAGATGGGGGAATGGAGCAGCTTCTTAAGGACCTCATCCTGGAGAATGACACTTGGACGATCATTCATGCCATTCCTTCTCACACCGCCGGCGATGAAGAAAGAGCGAGAGAAGCAGAGAGAGTCAAAGCGGTTACGGATTCCTGGACAGAAGAGGAGATCGAAGAAAACCGTCGCATGAATGAGGCTCTCACAGAGTGGCAGCAAACACCGGACACACCGGAGCAGTTAGCCACACTTCCAACGCTATCTTTGGACGAAGTGAGCATTGAACCGGATTTTGTAGAGACGGAGGTCAAAGAAGAGGACGGGGTCATGACCCTATATCATGAAGTAGCGTGTCCGGGAGTCGTCCACTTCACGATGTACTTCAGATTGACGGATTACAGCGAAGATGAACTCTTCCTGATCGCAAGGGCGTGTAATCTGTTTGGGAGACTTTCCACGGAAAACTACACAGCTCTTGAATTGCAACAGCAGTCTAAACTCACTGTAGGAAGGCTGGACATCGGATTTGATATAGGGACCAGAAAAGACGATCAAAAGCTTTGCACACTGATGATCACGGTCACATGCAGCGTCTTGGAGAATAAACTTGAAGAAGCACAGGAACTCATTCTTGAGGTGCTGAAGAGGACAGATTTTCATCAGCAGGACAAGATAAAGGAGATCTTTGTTCAGGCGGATGATATGTTCAAAAAGATGCCTGTGAGGGCAGGACATTCGCTTGCAATAAAGAATGTAATGTCGAGATATAGTTCAGCTGGTGCGCTATCTGACAAGATCTCTGGATATGATGCGATCCTGAAGATGCACGATCTGGCGGAAAACTTTGATGAAAAAGCAGAGAGTTTCATGGCGTTCATGGATTCTGTTTCGGAAAATGTCTTTCGAAGGGGCAGATTGATCGCGAGCGTATCTGCTAATCATCCGGTATCTTTACACACGATCCTTTCTGGTTTGCCGGATGGAGGAGAGACAGCTGAAACGTCATCTTTCACAACAGAACTTCCTCAGAATATGGGGTGTCCGATAGCAGCGAAGAGTGGCTTTTCCGCACAGGGTATCGTTTTTGATCAGGAGTTTGACGGGAGCATGCGTGTTATCGCGAATGTCATCTCCCTTGGATACCTTTGGAATGTCGTTCGTGTACAGGGTGGTGCATATGGCACGGGAATCGTGGCAAGAAAGAATGGAGGGATCACCTCATACTCTTACCGGGACCCTCATCCAGCAGTTGCTCTTGAAGCCAATCTTCATATAGGAGAATTCCTGCGTGAATTTTGTGAGAGCGAAGAGACCTTGGATGGTTACATCATCTCAACATTGTCAGAAGATGAACCTCTGAGGACCCCTCGTGAGCAAGGGGCTTACGGGGACAGGATATGGTTTGCCGGTTACACATATGAAGATCTCAAGCAGGAACGTGTCGAAATGTTGAATACTACAAAAGAGAAGGTCTTGGAAAGCATTTCTGTTTGGGACGAGTTCGCGAAAAACGGCGCTATCTCCCTTGTCGGTTATGAAGACATGCTGAAAGAAAAAGAAGATATCGTTATTTGCAAGTTGTCATGAGTTTAAAAGAAGCAGGTTGGAGGGATCCAGCCTGTTTTTTGGAACTGCACAGAGTGTAAAGTTTGAGTAGGCAAAAAGTTCAAATATAAGAATTGGGGGAACGGCTAGCCGTTCCCCCAAAAGCGTAAAACCTGTAAGATTAAGTTGCTGACACCAATCAGAAAGGAGTTTACGCAAGATGAGTATAACGGAA
>JAFUBI010000278.1 GCA_017460285.1 Oscillospiraceae bacterium
CATATAGGTGGGACCATATAACTTGGTAAGATATGCTTCCGCTCCATATGGCAGATTCAACTCTTCTTTGCAAAATAGACCTTTTCTGGCTTTACAAACATCTTTACGCAAATACATCTCCCCAAAATAGTGCTTTCGCCCACTTGGTATAGCGACATATTGTGAATCGAATTCCTTACATAAGGAATACACTCTAGCTACAAGTTTTGACCATTGATCGACAGACAAAAAGGATACCAAAAAACCAAATAGGATCTTTTTAAAAAACATCTTTTTGATGCTTTCGCTTTTTTTCATAAACGGCTCAAGAAGTTTTCTTTCGCTAAAGATAAATCGTGCTGATAAACAATAACCTACTGCCAAACATAAAGCGCCGTGCATCTGTCTCAACATAACGTTATCAGGGACATTTTCTAACACAAAGATATCGATGCATATCCCTGCATTTTCTTTACCTAATTCGTTGTAAGAGCGATAGACTGTTCCTTTTTTCTTAACTTGAGCAACCGACAAGCCATGTCCCTTCCCGTATTCCGGACAAGTTAAGATATATTTTTCGCCCAGTTTTTGAGAGAACTCTTTCTTAAACCTCTCAAAATCTTTTCTTGGCATGTTCAAGTCAATATCATCATCCCACGGGATAAATCCTTTGTGGCGCACAGAGCCTAAGACCGTCCCTCCACTGAGGGTATAGAAGATACCACAATCATCGCAGACATCGATCACGTCAAGCGCAATTTCAAGCAACTCGTGTTGGAAACGTTTCAGTTCCTCGCCTTCGAGGTAGATCACTCCCTCCACACCGTAAAACCCTTTTTTCCGATTGGCAAACCCGTCCATCTGCATCCTTCTCTCTATGCTTTATCTCATCGTCATGCTGTATATTGCGTTGATCTTTATCAACTTCGATAGAAATAACCGCATTGATACTTCACTCAAACTTTAACCCGCAGCCTTTTATAGGCTTCCTTTGATCTTCCGCAAAAGGAAAGCAGTGCCCTTTTTTATCCAGTTTACTTTCTCTGTTTCGTGCACGGGCATCTCAATGACTGAAATGTCTTTTTGCTGATCAAGCCAGATGTCCAAAAGTCTTTCAGACACGAAGCCAAATACTCTTGCATCATTTTGGGAATAATCGCTGATATCTAAACGGCGCTCCAGTTCAAATAAAATATCAAAAAGCCATGAGCAGTATCGATCCAACACCTGCTTCTTCATTACCATCATATTAAAGCGATGCCCGGCAGTCTTTTTCATGATCTTTTCCCATGAAGGAAGATATTCTGGGTACTTCTCTGAGAGGATCTGCTTTGTTTGGATCAGATCCTCCTCATGATGCGCATGAACGTATTGGCTATAGTTCGTCTCAATGAAATAGTTTCTCTTCTTGGGAAGCAGAACATCTGCACCTTTCATCTTTTCCCGGATTTCTTCCCCTGTGGCAATGCCTTTTGTTCCGGAAAAATATCTTCTGTAATGGCACAACCCTATTTGATCCGCGTCAGAGTTTTTCCACGCCCAATACAATACTGTTAGTTCACAATAATTGCTGTTCTTGTTACTGATGTTTGATCCGTCCGCATCGGAGCCATATGGAAGTTTTTCGTGGATAGCCGCCCCCGCCTGCACCGGCATCTCTATATCATCGCTGTGAAACGTGTAGTCCTTGTGAGTAGCCACATAGATTATAGTGCTCATTGTTGATAAACCCGCCAAATGCAGTCAAAAACAGTATCTTGA
>JAFUBI010000279.1 GCA_017460285.1 Oscillospiraceae bacterium
AGAAAGATGAAACTAGTTGTTGCTGCCGGCGGTACTGCCGGGCATATCAATCCAGCATTGTCTTTTGTGGAAAAGGTTAGAGAAGAACAGCCAGATGCAGAGATAGTTTATGTGGGAAGAAGAGATGGAATGGAATATCGGCTTGTCCACAACGCCGGTATCCGTTTTTTTGCGATCGATATCCACGGATTCAAGCGCAGTTTTTCTCTTTCAAGCATTGCTTATAACCTCCGTACGCTGTACTGTTTAGCGGTTTCGATCGTCCGATGCAGGAGATTCTTGAAAAAAGAGAAGCCTGATCTTGTCGTTGGATTCGGAGGTTATGTTTCCGGTCCGGTCGTTCAGCAGGCATCCGCTCTTGGGATACACACGGCGATCCATGAACAGAATTCATTCCCCGGTGTCACATCCAGGATATTGAGCAAGAAGGTAGACCATATTTTTGCTGCAAATGAAGATGCCGCCAAGAAATTGGAGCATCCTGAGAAGACCACCGTGGTCGGTAATCCAGTTTCTCACAAGATATTTGAGACATCCAGAAAAGAAGCGAGAGAACGTTTGGGAATCCGCGAAGATCAGATCTGCATCTTGTCTTTTGGCGGATCTCTTGGGTCCGCAACGATCAACCAGGTCATGGCTAATGTGTTTGCGCAGGCAAAGGGGGATGAATCTATCTTCTTCTTACATGCTACCGGAGAGATCGACACAACCGGTTTTTCAGAGACTTTAAAGAAATTTCACTTGAGCACTTCGGATTTTTCATGTAGAGTTAGTCAGTACATCGATGACATGGCGGACTGTTTGGCTGCAGCGGATCTTGTGATCTGCCGAAGTGGGGCGATAACGATCAGTGAACTTGCTGCTGTTGGACGTGCTTCCTACCTTATACCATCCCCATATGTAGCGGAAAATCATCAATACTACAATGCACTTACGTTCGGGAATATTGGTGCCGCAGTTGTTGAAGAGGAAAAACAAATGGATTATGAGCAAACAGCAAAAGCAATCCTGACACTGGCTCATGATCCTCAAAAACTGAAGCAAATGGGAGAATTGGCGAAGACGATCGCTGTCCATGATCCTGCAGGTCAGATGTACGAAGTAATTCAAAATCTGGTTGTTTGATGGCGAAACGCGAAAGAGAGAAAGCTAAGAAAAAGGGGAGAATTGCAGTTCAATTCCTGCTGCGCAGGATCGCTGCAGTCCTCGTTTTCTTGTTGGTCATTGCAGCTATCGTCGTGACATTTACACTCTTTTTCCACATCAAGACGATCGATGTAAAAGGAACGTTGGAGATCTACACGAAACAGGAGATCATGGAGGCTTCCGGTCTGAAACTGAATCAAAGCATGTTCGGATTCACTGCGCACGGAGCGGAAAGCAGGATTGCTGGATCTTTGCCTTACGTAGCAAAAGTGACCGTTAAACGAACGCTTCCTTCGAAAGTCACCATCACCGTTGAAGAAGCAGATAACGCACTTGTCCTGCCCTACGAAAGAAACGGGTATCTATACCTTTCAAGAGATCTATCCATAATACGCTCCACCCAGGGCTATTCAGGAAAAGCACTGGAGATCTATGGCATCCACCCGATCAGTTTATCTGTTGGAAAGCCATTGGAGGACGAGGAACCGCTTCATGTTGAAAACTTGAAAACGCTTCTGGATGTTATGGAGAGATATCACGTTTTATCGGGAGCAAGCGCGGTAAATGTGTCCGACAAACTCAATCTTGAGATCATATACGATGGAAGGATATACGCGGTCCTGGGAACTTCTAGTAACATAGAAAGAAAGGTCCGAATGCTCGAGGAGATGGTCACAAATCAGCTAGAGGTCACGGACAGAGGAAAGTTGGATCTCTCAGTTGCGGGGAAAGCGACATTTGCCCCTCTTTCGGAAGAAGATTTTGACAATATTAAGAAAAAAGTTTGCGCGATTCACTAATACGCCTGTTTGAAAAGACAGGCGTATTATGTTATATTCTAATGTGAATAAGTAAACAACATATATTCAAGTAAATGAAGTACAGGAAATGCCTATGAATTTATTCTTGATGATGAGATTCAATATGAGATTAATATTAAAGTAGTCGGCGCGGTGTGCCGGTGTTGTTCATCAGTGTCTTTGTCTTCTTCTACCTCTCGCTGGCACTGGGCCTGATGTATGCCGTCATGCGTTGGCTGCTGCCTCGCAAGTGGCGTGG
>JAFUBI010000280.1 GCA_017460285.1 Oscillospiraceae bacterium
CGGAAAGCATCGTTGCGAGCAGCAAAGGAGAGTATCCCAATTCCGTCATATAAAGGGATAAAGAGATGTACACGATAAATGCCAAAGCATAGCACAAAACGTAATATACAGAGAATTTAATACTATTTGTTTTCATTTGCCTGTTCTTTTGTCACATCTACCCATCCATCGGGTCTCGCGTAGTATTCCAGTTCTTCCAAACTCAATTCGATGGCATTATTTCTTGCGCCGCAGGCGGGAAACCATACCGGCAACTGCCGAAGGGAGCCGTCCAGATAGACTTTGACCCCTTCTTTCGCGCAGAACGGACAAACTCCTCCGGCAGGATATCCTACTTCGTCTTCCACTTCCTCAAAGGGGATCATCTTTGCTTTACATCCGAATGTATGACGATATTTCGCGTTGTCGATACGGGCGTCTCCGCTGGTCACGACCAGGATCGGATCCGGGGCAAAGAACGCCAGCGTTTTGGCGATCTGTCTCTCTTCACAGCCCAACGCCTCTGCGGCTAGGGCTACCGTAGCGCTGGAATGATCGAACACGCGGATCCTGTCTTTCAGACCGATCTCAGTGAAATACTGTATTGCTCTATTGCTTTCCATATTTACCTCCAAAAAAGCCACAGCTGAGATGCCAGCCGTGGCTTTCAGAACTCTGAATGCGATCAACCAAGCTTGGATAACTCGACAGCTACCTCAGATGCGAGGCGTGCGTTGTTGTAAGCCAGTTGAAGATTGCTGGCGAAAGATACTCCTTCCGTCATATCCTTGATCCTTGCGAGGAGGAACGGCGTGATCGCTTTTCCTCTTACGCCCTTTTCGTCTGCTTCCTCGATCGCAGCGCAGATGACTTTATCCATCTCGTCATAATCCAGGGCATATTCCTCCGGGATCGGATTGCCTACGACTGCGCCGCCTTTCAGACCGAGATCCCACTTGGTGTACATGATCCGGGCGATCTCCTCGGCGGATTCACAGCGATAATCCAACTTGTATCCGCTCGTGGTGCAGTAGAATGCTGGGAACTCGTCTGTCTTATAACCGAGTACCGGGACACCGAAAGTTTCCAGATATTCCAACGTTCTTCCAAGGTCCAACAGAGATTTCGCTCCGGCGCATACGACACAGACCGGGGTGTTGGCGAGTTCCTGAAGATCCGCAGAGATGTCCATGGTGCTCTCACCGCGTCTGTGCACTCCGCCGATGCCGCCTGTAGCAAATACACGGATACCTGCCATTGCACAGATCATCATTGTCGTCGCGACCGTGGTAGCACCCGTCTTTCCGGTCGCCAGATAAACTGCGACGTCCCTTCTGGAGACCTTCCCGATATCCTTCGGGTTGCACATCATCATCAGTTCATCGTTGGTCAATCCCACTTTCAATTTACCGCCGATGATCGCTGTTGTCGCGGGGATCGCTCCCGCCGCGCGGACGATCTCCTCGACCTTCGCCGCAAACTCCATGTTCTGGGGATAAGGCATTCCGTGGCTGAGGATCGTGCTTTCAAGTCCCACAACGGGCTTCCCGGCTGCCAGCGCCTCAGCGATCTCAGGTTTGACATCAAGATATTTTTCCAAACTCATGTTTTACTTCCTTCTTCGCAGAAAACCTGCGTTAATATCACAAAATGATTTTACCTGCATCATCAGCAAAACTCAAGGAAGAGGCTTCTCTCAACTCTCCTCTTCCGACAGGAATATCCTGCCGATCTTGCTATCCAGATATTCCTTTTTCGTTCCGAAAAAGACCTCGTCGCCCACATGCAGGATATGGGTCGCATACTTCAGCGCTGCCTGAACGTCATGAGAGACCATCAGGATGGTGATACCGTCCTTGTTCAGATCCGCTATAAGGCGGTACATCTCCGCTGTGACCTGTGGATCCAGCCCGGATACCGGCTCATCCAACAGCAGCATCTTCTGGGTGGCGCAAAGAGCTCTTGCCAAAAGTACCCTCTGCTGCTGTCCGCCGGAAAGATCGCGATAGCATTGATCCGCGATATCCAGGATCCCCATCCGCTCCATATTTCGGTTAGCCGTCTCTTTGTCCGCTTTTGAATAGAAGGGGCGGAAACCGATGCCTCCCTGAAGACCGGAAAGAACGACTTCACGAATAGAAGCGGGAAAGTCCTTCTGAATGGCGGTCTGCTGCGGAAGATACCCGATCTCATTGGCACGCAATCCGTCTCCATAAAGGATCTCTCCGGACAGCGGTTCCTGCAAATGGAGGAGCGTCTTCATCAAAGTGGACTTCCCGGAACCGTTTTCCCCGACGATACAGAGGTAGTCTCCTTCCTCGACCGTGAAATTCAGATGATCCAGGACGCTGTGCGCATCATATCCTACGGTGAGGTCTTTGATCTCCAGTAAAGCCATCCTTCTCTCTCCTTTTCGCTGTGCTGTCGATCGTCGGATCGAACAACCCTAGTGTACTCATTATTCCCTGTTACGTCAAACCGAGAGCAGGCACTGTGGAAATCCGCTTTAAGTATGCTACAATGAGAAAAATCTTGGAAGGAGGTCCTGTATGGCATCGGTATCGATCATTCTATGCACCTACAACAGCGAGTCATACATCCGTACCCTTGTAGACTCCATCCTTGACAACGATCTTGCAGATTTTGAACTTCTCGTTCAGGATGACTGTTCGACAGATAGCACCATCCCGATCCTGCGCTCCTATAAAGATGAGCGGGTCAAGATACGGGTCAATGAAAAACCATCCGGAAGCGCAGCAATGAATTTCATGTCCGCTCTTCTCAAGCAGGAAACAGCTCCCTATATCATGTTTGCTGACGCAGATGACTTCTGGGAAAAAGACAAGATCCGCAAGACCTATGACCTGATGAAAAAGACGGAATCCTCTTTCGGATCCAATATTCCCATCCTCGTCCACACGGA
>JAFUBI010000281.1 GCA_017460285.1 Oscillospiraceae bacterium
ACATATCTCTTCCTATAGTTCCCAATCCAAAAAAGTACTTGTTTTTCTTGGCTTGGTTACTCATGATTCCTCAGTTAGTAAATATATATTAGAAATGAAATCTCCCTGCATTCTCATCTGAGGATCATATCCCGTCCCCATAAATCTTGCGTTAAGAGAAAGTCCACTCATTAAAGCAGCGCCCGATGCTGAACATGTTTGAACTGAATCCTGCATCCTATACCGTTTTCCGGCTGTGCGAACAACTAATCCATCCGGGTGTACTTTTACAGGAAGAACGACTTTCAACAAACCTCCAAATTTGCTGGCATTTTGCAGTTGTTTACTTCTTTCTACGTTGTACCGTTTGTCTTGAATCAACCCAACAGGATATATCTTCTCATATCCTGGAGCAGCATAAACCAACTCATGAAATAATCCGACGATCGTTTCTCTTCCATCTGAGACCTGCATGCTGATCCCTTCAGTTGCTTTCAACCTTCTGAAGTTTCCAAACTGGAATGTGTGTCTATGTTCTTTATAGAACTCGATCTGGTTCATGATCTCATCCGTTTCTACAGGGGTCAGTTCATCCAGATCAAATTCATAACCAAGAAGACCAAAGAAAGATATATTGCCCCGAGTAGTCAATGGAGTGTCGCGAAGCGTCTGAGAGTGAGGCGCAGCCGAAACGTGTGCCCCCATAGTGGACAAAGGATATAAGTAAGACAAATTGTACTGTATATGGAAACGCTCTACTGCATCTGTGTCATCAGAACTCCATATTTGAGGAGAAAAGCACAACATGCCGAGATCGAATCTGTTTCCACCTGAAGAACAACTTTCCAACAGGACTTCGGGACGATCGGTGAAAATTCGATTCAAAACATCGTATAAGCCCATTACACACTTATGCGCCGTAGCACCCAATGCAGTGGAATGTCTATTCATATCCCATTTGACATAGGATACATGACCTTCATCGATGCATTTAGAAACATTGTCAACGATATAGTCCCGAACCTCTGCTTTGCTTAGATCCAAAAGCAATTCATTTCTTCCGAGTACTGTTACACCGCTATTCGCATGCAGTGCCCATTCCGGATGAGCACGATATAGTTTACTGTCCGGGTTCACTGCTTCCGGTTCAAACCACAGTCCAAAAGAAAGTCCTATATTCTCTAGTTTTTTCTGCAGTCCTGATAACCCATTGGGCAATTTTTTCTTGTTTACATCATAATCCCCGAGACCTGCTTTGTCGCTGTCTCTCTCTCCAAACCATCCATCATCGAGAACAAACAATTCACAGCCCAGTTTTTTTGCTTTTTTAGCAAGAGAAAGAAGTTTTGCTTCATTAAAATTGAACATGCATCCTTCCCAATCGTTATAAAGTATCGGTCTGTCTTTCCCTTGCCATGTAACAGGAACGATATGTTCATTGATAAACCTGTGCATGTTTTCTGACATGCCGCCAAAGCCCTTATTGGAATAAACGAGAACTCCCTCAGGCGTCTCAAATCGTTCTGTGGGCTTCAAGACCCATTCAAAATCGACGGGAGATATTCCCTGGGTGATCCTAGTTAACCCTTCATTCGTTTTCTGTACTCTTGCGTAATGGTTACCTGAATAAATTAGATTAAAGCCCAATACTTCACCACATTCTTCAGTCGCACCGGGTTCATTAAGAATAAATCCAGGGTTATGTAATGCAGAAGAAAAACCTGTCGTACTCTCATTTACGATACCGGATAAACCAACTTTGGCGCGATATGATCTCATTTCGGCGATCCATGAGCCATTAAAAGTAGTCATTTCATAATCACCCTGTATATCCAGCATATAAGACATAAGTTTTGTAACTGTGACAGGTTGATCCGTGTTGTTCACGAGCACGGCACGCCGAGTGATTGCTGTATCAAACAGAGTATAAAAAAGGTGAAGGGTCAAACCACCCACATAAGCTAAAACGATTTCTAAGGTCTCGGCTTTGCCGCGGGCTTGCGGAAGAGAGCATTTTATCGGAACGATCGCTTCATATGTTTTTGCATAAGAAAACTTGAAACCTGCTGGATCTTCTCCGGCAAATTCTGTTGGGCTCTCGCGATAATCTCCAGTACCGAGGCAGCTCCATTCTAATGGATAATACATTGGGAACTCTTCCCCTTCAGGTCCACTGTTGGACCCCCACCCGGTTCCGTACTTAACTGAAAGAGCATCTACATCACCCAGTTGTATGGGTAAACCAAAATGCAGATGCTCTAGATTTCCATGTTCTGTGACGCGAAACATGTAAGATATATTATCATTTTTCAATAAGAAAACATTGTTTTCAGACAGAATCATCAATACCACCTCATCGCTTGTAGACACTTTATTTATTGTAGATTATTACCAAAAACGTGTCAATGAACGACGCCCTTTTAAACAATTCCGACAATGGAATAGTGTGCTATAATGGGTAACGTTCGAATGATATTAATTTAAAGGAAGAAGGCTTTACTATCATGGCAAAAAAACAATTCAAAACCGAGTCCAAGAAGATACTGGATCTGATGGTAAACTCCATCTATACCCATAAAGAGATCTTCCTACGAGAGCTCATTTCCAATGGAAGTGATGCGATCGATAAACTGTATTTCCGGTCTTTAACAGATCCATCTGTTTCACTCCAAAAGGAGGATTATGAGATACGAATCACTGCAGATAAAGAACAGCGTACACTTACGATCTCCGACAACGGATGCGGTATGAACGCAGAAGAACTTGAAAAAAATCTGGGCACGATCGCTAGAAGCGGATCTCTAGATTTTAAGTCTTCCCTCTCAGCTGAAGAAACAACGGATGTAGACATCATAGGACAATTCGGAGTTGGATTTTATTCTGCTTTTATGGTCAGTGATCATGTTCTGGTTATAAGCAAAGCTTATGGAGAGAACGATGCTAATGAGTGGGAATCCAGCGGCGCAGATGGTTATACTGTACGTCCCTCCGAAAAAGAATCTGCTGGCACCACAATCGTCTTACATTTAAAGGCGGATACAGACGACGAAAAGTATTCTGACTTCCTGGAGGAATGGAAGATCAGAGAGTTGGTTCACAAATATAGTGATTATGTACGCTATCCAATTCGCATGCTCGTAGAACATAGTCAGAAAAAAGACGACAGTGACGAGTATGAAAAAGTTTTGGAGGATGAGACCCTTAACAGCATGATCCCTATCTGGAAAAAGGATCCGTCGGAAGTCACAGAAGATGAATACTCTGCTTTTTATACAGAAAAATTCTATGACTATGAGAAACCGATCAAAGTGATCCGTCAAACAGCAGAAGGGACAACAGAATACATCGCCTTGCTATTTATTCCCTCACATGCTCCATATGATTATTACAGCAAAGAATATGAAAAAGGTCTTCAGCTTTATTCCAGTGGTGTAATGATCATGGACAAATGTAAAGACCTTGTTCCTGATCATTTTAGTTTTGTTCGTGGTCTAGTTGACAGTTCTGATCTTTCACTCAACATTTCACGCGAGATGCTTCAAGAAGATCGCCAGTTGAAGATCATTGCTAAAGCATTAGAGAAAAAAATCGCCTCTGAATTGCAGAAATTCCAGACAGAAGACAGAGAGAAATACGAATCTTTCTTTAAAGCATTCGGATCTCAATTGAAATATGGAGTATATGCCGATTTTGGTATGCATAAAGATCTCCTTCAAGATCTTCTTTTGTTCCCTTCTTCCTTTGATGATAAACTCGTGACTCTGAAGGAATATGTCTCACGCATGCCGGAAGACCAGAAAAAGATCTACTATGCCACTGGGGAGTCTGTGGACCAGATCAAGCTACTTCCTCAGGTCGAAGCTATGAAAGCCCATGGTTATGAAGTACTATTCCTGACAGAAGATGTTGATGAATTTGCATTGCAAATCATGAGGAACTATCGAGACAAAGAATTTGCAAATGCTGTTGAGAATTCTGAAGACCTTTCTACTGAAGAAGAAAAGAAAGCACTTGAGGAAGAGAATAAGAATTGCGCCGATATGCTTCAGTTTATGAAAGACACACTTGGGGATGCTGTTACAAAAGTTCAGTTTTCTAACACACTGGGTGACCATGCCGTTGCTTTGACAAATGAAGGTCCAGTTTCTATGGGAATGGAAAAGGTCTTGAATCGCATGCCTGGAATGGAAGAAAGCGTAAAAGCACAGCTCATCTTGGAGATCAACAGCAACCACGAGATCTCATCGAAGTTAAAAGAACTCTATGGAACAGATCAAGTCAAGCTCTCTGACTATACCAAGATCCTCTACGGTAATGCAAGGCTTGTAAGTGGTCTGACCCTAGACAATCCATCCAGTTATAGTGATCTTATCACCTCTCTAATGCTCTAACCTTTTACTTACAAAATGCCAGCACGTTCACTCCGTGCTGGCATTTTTCTTACCCTAAGGGTTTTAGAATATACCTTGCTCCAACATCGCTGTTGCAACTTTTTGGAAACCTGCGATATTGGCACCTGAGACAAGATCATAACCCAATCCAAACTCTTCAGCTGTTTTGGCAGAAGTATCGTGAATGTTGATCATCATTCTATGAAGCTGTGAATCCACTTCTTCCGCGCTCCATACCAATCTCTCTGAATTCTGCGACATTTCCAAAGCAGAAACGCCCACTCCTCCCGCATTTACAGCTTTGGAGGGGGCAACGATCAACTTTTTGCTTGACCTTAACAACTCCAGGGCTTCATTTGTTGTAGGCATATTTGCAACTTCTATGTAATATCTTACACCTGAATCAAGGATCTTTTCTGCCCACTTTAAAGTAACGTCGTTCTGAATCGCAGAAGGCATATAGACATCCACATCAGCGGTTCCCCAAAATTTCGTTCCAGGGACAAATTTCACACCATACTTATCTGCATAGGGTTTACAATGCATCGGATCGTTTGCCCGCATCCATTCAATGAACGCTAATTTCTCATTTGTAATTACACCATCCGGATCATAAAAATAACCGTCTGGACCAGATACATATGTAACTTTTGCTCCTAATTGAGCAGCTTTTTTCATGATACCCCAAGCAACGTTTCCGAATCCTGATACCCCTATTCTTTTACCCTCGATCGTATCTCCTTCATGTTTTAGCACTTCCTGAAGGTAATAGACCGCACCATATCCGGTAGCTTCAGGCCGAATCAAGGATCCTCCATAACTAAGACCTTTTCCAGTCAGGACGCCATTTTCCCATACGCCCTTTAGTCTTCTGTATTGTCCAAACAAATAGCCTATTTCTCTCTTTCCTACGCCCATATCACCTGCAGGAACGTCAACATCCGGACCTATATATCGATAGAGTGCTGTCATATAACTCTGACAAAAACGTAGGATCTCAGCATCCGATTTTCCTGCAGGGTCAAAATCTGAACCACCTTTTCCACCACCTATAGGTAAACCGGTCAAGGCATTCTTGTAAACCTGCTCAAAGCCTAAAAACTTTATGATGCTTTCATTCACGTTTTTTTGGAAACGCAAACCTCCCTTGTATGGTCCGAGTGCACCATTGAACTGGCACCTCCATCCACGGTTTGTGTGATACTTTCCATTGTCATCCATCCATACTACACGGAAAGTAAACATCCTCTCCGGCTCTACCATGCGTCCTAAGATATCCGCTTTTTCATATTCTGGGTGTATGTCCACCAACGGCTCAACGGATTTAAACACTTCTTGAACAGTTTGGACGAACTCTGGTTGCCCAGCATGCTTGTTTTCAACATCCTTAAGTACATCGAGTAGATACTGATTCATTTGCACGTTCCTCTTAATTTCGAATTATGCTAAAAAACTTTTCAGTTTATAAAGCCATCCTGGATATTGATTTGCTGTTTTCCGGTTATACAGAAATGGATACATGATCCTGCTACCCGGGCATAACTGCTTGATCGTTCTGATCGAATTAGCCATGCTGCTGAAAGCAGATGTCGCAAACGGCACGATCGTCGTTCCTCCAAACTCACTGTTAAGAATGTGATCTTGAAAATAAGTCGGAACATCTCCTGCCCAGATCGGGAAACCTAAAAATATGATCTCGTAGTCAGAAGAATCACAAAACTCCGTTCCCGACGTTGCCTGTTCATTTGTCGCCTTCTCTTTAGCGACCCTCATTATTGCATTAGCGAACGAACGATACTCCTTGTGAGGAAATACCTTTATAAGATCCGCTTCAAACCTATTTGCTAAATCCTGTGCAATCTTTTGAGTTGTCCCCGTACGTGAAGCATACAGTACTACCCGCTTCCTACCCATTATGTACCTACCCTATCGTATAAAAACACTCCAAATGAAAAAGTAATGGATAAACTATCTAGATCATTCAATTTGTTTTGATCCTTTTCTCCAGTCTTGTAATAATAGGGTGTCATCTGAAATAAAGCCTTTATATCATTTTGATTTGTGATGTCGACCTTATAATTAACTTCTGCTTTATTTTTAATTTCAAATTCTTCTACTTCTCCAGTATCATGTGGATTCAGATACGCCTTTTCATATACAACTTCTTTTAATTCGATCAGGTGTTTTTCTTGAGGAATGACCCTTAGCATTTTCCCATTGCTTTTCAGCACTCTATGAAATTCTTTTGGGAAAAGTGGAGAAAAAATGTTCAGCAGCAGATCTGCACAACTATCGGGAACAGGAATAGAAGCTGTACTTGATACAACTCCCATTA
>JAFUBI010000282.1 GCA_017460285.1 Oscillospiraceae bacterium
ACGCGATCCGTTCCGCACACAATCCGACCAGCAAACATCTACTGGATGCTTGTGATGAGTTGGGCATGTATGTCATGGACGAAACCTGGGACATGTGGTTTTTCAAAAAGAGCGTAGCAGATTACGGTGGCAAACTTTGGCGTGAACATCATAAGGAAGATATTGAAAACATGGTAGCCCGTGATTTCAATCACCCCAGTGTGATCTTGTATTCCATCGGAAACGAGGTTTCTGAACCAGCGAAGCCTGAGGGTGTACAGGCAGTAATGGACATGGTCGCACAAATGCATGCCTTGGATCCCAACCGTTTGGTCACTGGCGGTTTCAACCTGATGATTATCGCAAATGCTGCCAAAGGCAAAGGCATCTACAATGAAGAAGGCGGAAGAAACGACGATAGCAGCGCTAAGATGAGTGGAATGAACTCCACTATGTTCAATATGATCACCTCCATGGTGGGACCGGGCATGAACAAGTCTGCCAACTCCAAGAAAGCAGATGAGATCGTTTCTCCTTCCATGGACGCGCTTGATCTTGCTGGCTATAACTATGCTTCCGGAAGATACCCCTTGGATGCAAAACTTCACCCGGATCGCCTCGTGTTTGGATCAGAAACATTCCCATACACCATTGATCAGAATTGGGCGATGGTAAAGGAGATACCCACATTGGTCGGCGACTTCATGTGGACTGCTTGGGATTATATCGGAGAGAACGGCATTGGCGCGTGGGCATATGGCAAAGGAAATGCCGGATTCAACAAGCCTTATCCCTGGTGGCTGGCAGATGCCGGCGCATATGATATCCTTGGCACACCGAACGGGGAGGCGTTCTGGGCAAGTGCTGCGTGGGAAAAACTGGATCGACCCATGATCGCGCTTCAGCCTATCAACAAAGATGGCAGACCGTTTAAAGCAACGTGGCGCGGAACCAACAGTATACCGTCCTATGCCTGGGAAGGATGTGAAGGGAAAAAGGCAGTATGCGAAGTTTTCTTCCACTGCACGAAAATTGAACTGTACCAGAACTCCAAGAAAGTTGGCAGTGCCAAAATGAAAGGCTCAAAAGCAACTTTCAAACTAAAATATGAACCCGGTACTCTCGAGGCGATCGCCTATGATGAATCCGGCAATGAGATCGCTCGCAATGTATTAGTAAGCTGTGTCGGAACAGTTGGGTTACAGTTGATTCCGGAAGAGAAAGAAGTAAAAACGGGAGAGATTCTCTATGTAGATATCAATGTAGCAGATTCCCACGGAACCGTGGAGAGCAACCATGACGTTAAAGTCAAGCTGAGCGTGGAAAATGGGGAACTGCTTGCGTTCGGAAGTGCAAATCCGTGCACAGAGGAAGATCTCCATTCCGGGGAATGCACGACCTATTATGGGCGCGCATTGGCTATAGTGAAGGCAGGCAGTGTCGGGACTTTGAAGGTCAAAGCTGAGACTGAGGATTACAGCACAAAATGTGAAGTAGAGGTTAAATAAGATGAGAGCTATCAACATCAAAACAGAATATCTGAGTGAGCCCATCGGACTTGGGATCGATAAACCGAGGTTTTATTGGAATTGCAGTGGAGATGTGAAGCAGACCGCTTATCAGATCGTTTGCAAAAGCGACGATGAAGTGATCTGGGATAGTGGGAAAGTTCTGTCCGACAGTATGTCTCATGTTCAGTATGAAGGCAAGCAATTGAAAAGCCGCCAGCATGTGGATGTTGAGATCAAACTTTGGAATGAAAAGGACCATGAGGGGGAAGTTTCGACTTCCTCCTTTGAGATGGGACTTCTCCAAAAAGAGGATTGGCGGGCAGATTGGATCTCAGGAGATTATGAACCGGTCAAAAATGTGCGTTATCCTGTTGATCATTTCCGCAAAGTTTTCCAATGCACAAAGGCTGTAAAAAAAGCTCGACTGTATGTCACCGCTTGTGGGATCTATGAGGCAAAGATCAATGGAAAAGTGGTTTCCTTCCCATTCGCGCCGGGGAGTACAGACTATCGCAAACGGATTCAGGTACAGACATATGATGTAACTGATACTTTGTCGAGGGACAATGTTCTGGAACTCGAACTCGCAGATGGTTGGTACAGAGGTTCTGACGGAGCTTGGGGAATCACCAACGTTTTTGGAAGAGCTACGGGGATCCTTGCACAATTGGAGATCGTGGCTGTGGATGGAACAGCGATGGTCATCGCCACAGATAGAAATTTCGATTGGTCCAATGACGGTCCCGTTCGCTTTAACGACCTGAAGGACGGTGAAATATATGATGCGTCGATGACACCATCCTATAGGGGAAAAGCAAAGGTCATTGAAAAAGACGTCAACCTCACGATTTCCAATAATGTAGGCACTAAAAAGGCAGAGTCTTTCGATGGGAAACTGTTTCGTACCCCATCCGGAAAGAAAGTGTATGATTTCTCCCAGAATCTGGCAGGAACCATCTCGTTCAAGGTTCACGGAAGAAAGGGGCAGAGAGTCCATCTCCTGCTCGGCGAAAAACTAGATGAAAATGGTGAGTTTACCCAAGCCAATATCCAGTTGAAACGACCCGTAGGAGAGATGAACAAAATACTGGAAATGCAGGTCATCACTTATTTGTGGAAGGCAAAAGACAGCAACTATTGCGTAACACCCAAACAGGAGGTCGTGTTTTATTGCAGTGGTGGCGAAGATCTATATGAAATGAAATACGCTAAATCAGTCATTTTAATCGGATGCTCAGTAACATTTGCCGGATATTATATAATGTCGATCTCCAATACGACTTTTGCCTTTTTGCTTGCCAAAGTCGTCGATGGATTTGGATATGGAATGCTGGGAAATACATTATTATTTCTTATCATCAATCAATGGTTCCCCGGGGAAAGCGGCACAGCATCCAGCATAATGATGTGTTTCTCAGGAATTGCAGGAACTGTTTTTTCTCCATTGCTTGCCAGGTGTATAACTAGGATTGGCTGGAGGAAGTCCTTTTTGGTACCTGGTGCGCTTTGTGTTGTTCTGTGTCTTCCTTTTCTGCTGATAAAGGAAAGGCTGTATTCCTCCTATAACGACGAGGGGACTGGAACTACGACTATTGTTAATGAACGATCTTATCCGAAAGCTGATCGAAAATCTCTACCATTCATGTGCATCTGTTTAATCGGAGGGTTATCCTTTCTTAACACAGTGATGGAACGTATTTGACCAGTTATGGATTGTCCAAAGGACTAACACTTTCCCAGGCTTCACTGCTTGTCTCTGCGGGAATGATTGGCAATACAGTTTCAAAATTGATCAATGGAATTCTTTCCGATCGTATTGGGGTATTCCCGACGAACATGATCATGTTTGGAATCAGCGCTACAGCTACAGTCGCTTTGCTATATACAAGCGGATTATTTCCTCTTCTTTTACTGGCCTTCTTCTACGGGTTTGTATACTCCATTTCAGGTTTAGGCTACTCGCTGATCGACAAGGAATACTATGGACCGGAACAATACAAATCTGTTCAACCAATAGTGGTTTTTGCCAGTACCGCTTTTTATGCGTTTGGAAACCCTCTGATTGGTGCAGTGTTTGATTATACAGGGGACTTCCGATATCCATTTTTTATATCGGCTACGTGCAGCCTTTTTGGTCTCTTTTGTCTTGTCTATCTTCAGAGGAAAAGTAATGAGGATAAGAGAGTTTATGAAGAGAATTAAACAATGCT
>JAFUBI010000283.1 GCA_017460285.1 Oscillospiraceae bacterium
AGTCGTAAAGTGTTTGCAGTAGGTGGAAATGCACAAGCTGCTTATCAGTCAGGTATCAATGTCAAGAGAATCACATTGCTTTGCTACATTATTTGCGGAATCATTGCAGCTCTTGCCGGAATCCTACTTTCTGCAAGAACGAACTCTGCTCAGCCGACTGCAATGAATGGGTATTCCACAGTTGCTATTTCTGCCTGTGCTATGGGCGGTGTTCCGCTTGAAGGTGGTGAAGGTTCTGTTATCGGTATGGTCTTCGGATCCTTGATGATGGCAATGCTGACGAACGGCATGAACATGATGAGCCTTTCTACAAACTATCAATACATTTTCCGTGGAGTTATGCTGATCCTTTCCGTCTTCTACGCTCAGTGGATCAACAAAAAGACCGCTACTCTTGCAAGAGAGTAATTCTAACGTAATTTTTCCCAATGAGGGAAGAATATAGATTATTGGAGGGAAAACATGAAAAAAGTATTCGCATTACTGCTTGTTCTCGTTCTTTCTTTCTCCTTAGTAGCTTGCGGCGGTTCCGCAGAGCCAGCTAACAATGGAGGAACAGAAGGTACAGAGAAGAAAATCCGTGTCGCTGCTGTTCCGCAGTATCCGCCGGAAGAGTGGGCACAGACCGTTTTGAGCGGAATTCGTGCAGCCTGTGACTATTATGGTTACGATTGTGACGATTTCGACTGCAACGGTGAGACCGACCTGCAGAACTCCATCCTCGAAGACTGCATCGTTCAGGGCTATGATGTCATCATCGTACAGTGCAACGACGGTACTTCCCAGGGTGCTATTCTTCAGGAAGCCATGGATGCCGGTATCGTAGTCGTGGACTTCGACTGCTTGGTCATGCAGGGAGCTGATGGTGTTTCCAACTGCACAGCATCCGTTAAAAACAACGACTATCAGGGAGGTGCTGACGCACTTGAACTTCTTGTAAGCGCTGTTGGCGAAGATGCAACAATCCTTTATGTTCAGGAGAACCCGGGCGTAGGTTCTGGACTTTATCGTAACAACGGTCTCCGTGCCGCTGCTGAGAAATATCCGAACCTCAAGATGCTCACTAGCCGTCCTTCTGAAAGTGGTCGTGCAGCTTATCAGGCATGGGTTCAGGACTGGATCCTCTCCAACCCTGAAATCAGTGGTGTATTCTGCTACTTCGGCGATGCTTCCATCGGTGCATACTATGGATGCAAAGAAGCTGATCGTACCGATATTAAGATCGTTGGCTACGATGCTACAGAAGAGCAGGTCAACATCATGAATGCTGATGGCAAAGACTGCAACCTGATCGCTTCTATCGCACTTTATCCTGGTGTTATGGGCGGTGTCTGCGTTGAGGCAGCTCACGAAGTTCTCGAGAACGGCTACAGCAAAGGCACACCGGACGAGATCGTTTGGATGGAGAATGGACTTCTGACTCCTGACAACTCTGCAACATTTGTTGACAGTATTTGGTCTCAGCCGGTCACAGATTGGTCTCAGTTTGGTTGATAATAACTAAACGGTCCAAGTCGCAGTGATTTGAATCCGGAATGCGCCGGGATTCTCTCCCGGCGCATTTTTTCAAAATTGCAGAGAAGCACAAAGGTCAATTGTGATCCCTGTATTGTTTGCACACTTCTGTATAGAAGGACGATACCACCACAAGAAGCCTGTTGGGCTTTGAGTGGTTTTTTCTTTCCTTTCAATAATGAGGGGACTGGAGGATTGTATGGCAAAAATCAAAAAAGAACAAATACTGGGGACAAATTTCTCGTATACAGGACATCGTCTCAGTTATTGGTTTGAGTCGATGAAGAGACTTGATGTTTCGCGGGTCGAGTTTTATGGATGTGCACCTCATTGCTATCTGTATGACGTAACTCCAGAGCGAGCTTACTCTTTGTCCCGTCAATTAAAAGAAAATGGATTAGAGGTATGTGTATTCACTCCGGAGCAATGTGATTATCCCATTTCAACTTCGATCAATGATTACCGTGTCCGCGAAAGATCTCTGGAGTATTATGAAAAAGCTTTGGATGTCGCGTCGGTATTGGAGTCGCCATATATGCAGATGGTGACAGGAGGCGGTTATATCGGTGACGATCCAGAAGAGGATTTTCAGAGAACTGTAGATGCTATGTATCGCATCATCAGGAGAGCTGAGAAACTTGGAATCACGATCGTCCTTGAATCTGACCCGACGACATCTGTTGCTAACACAGAGGATGCTTTACGTTTGATCAA
>JAFUBI010000284.1 GCA_017460285.1 Oscillospiraceae bacterium
CAGCCCCACCACTCACCTCCTCGGGCTCTGTAGTATACCGATCCTGCGAGTTCGAGTATAAAACAAAAACAAGCGAAAGCACACCCAGTTTGCATAACCCCATGGGTGCCTTTCGCAGAAAGGCGGATAATAAAAATGAAACTCTATGCGAGAGAAAAGGTTTTGACTTTGCGCGACCGTTTTCGTTTTTTTAACGAAAAGGATGAAGATGTTTTTCTTGTGGAAGGTAAGTTTTGGTCTTTTACGAAGCAACTGACCATGACAGATCCATTAGGTAACGAAGTCGCTTTGATCAAAGAAAAGTTTTTAACATTTCTTCCACGATTTACAGTGCTCCAGAATGGAGCTGAAGTCGCTTCGATCCAGAAACGATTCACGTTTTTAAGACCTAAATATACCCTTGAATACAAGGGGTGGGATATAGAGGGAGATGTGTGGTCTCACAATTACAGCATCGTAGATGGGGTCAGAACAGTAGCAACAGTACACAAGAGGTGGTTTACCATTGGTGATGTTTATGAACTTGATATCGCAGATCCTGCAGACGCTGTTCTGGTTGCAGCTGTAGTGCTTTGTATCGACTGTGTTGACGAGCGGCAAGCAGCTGCTTCAAGTGCATCCGCCAGTAACGCTTCCTCCAATTGACAGAGATCCAAAAGGGGCAGTGAATGCCCCTTTTTGTTTTCTTGCAAAGCGATAGGAAAATCGATAGAATACAATTGCTTTGATTATAAATGGTGAAAAAACTGAATTGCGAGGCATCGTAGAGGATGTTATCTACCAAAATACAGATACCGGTTATGGCGTTTTGGAGTTGGATTCAGACGGTATGGCGGTCACTGTTGTGGGAGATCTAGCATTTGTAAAGGTTGGTGAAGAGATCTCTGCGTATGGCTCTTATGTGAACCATCCGAATTATGGTCCACAGTTTCGTTGTGCTTCTGTAGAAAGAATACTCCCCACTACCGCTACCGCTATTTTAAAATATTTGTCCAATGGAGCAGTTACTGGAATTGGTCCCTCCACTGCCAAGAAACTCGTAAAAACATTTGGCACAGAAACATTGGAGATCATGGCAAAGCAACCGGAGCGGCTTGAGGAGATCAAAGGTATTTCCGCTGAAAAAGCGAAAACTATCGCGAAGGAATTAGCGCAGATGTTCGGACTGAAGGAAACGATTGCAGATATGACAGCATTAGGCCTGAGCACTGACGATGCTCTTCAGTTGTATAAGGTATACGGTCTTGATACCAATGAACTTGTAAACGATAATCCCTACCTCTTGTGCGGATATCCTACTTACAAAGATTTTGTATTCGTCGATGGTATCGCGGATGAAAAAGGTATCGGCGAGAATGATTCCAGAAGGATACGGGCAGGTCTTGTGAACACTCTTCGCCATAATGCTGAGAAAGGGCACACCTGTCTTCCTACGGAAAAGTTGATTGACAACACGAAAGAGTTTCTTTTGTGCGATCGTGACGCGGTTGAGATCGAATTGTTTGCAGGCGTTGAGGAAGGATTTTTCGGACACGATTCATCCGGTGAATTTGAAACTACTTTTCTTTTGGACAATTATCAGGCAGAGCAGTATATTGCGGAGAGGATCAAATACCTTGCTCAAAATGATTTCATCAGCAAAGTAGATGCGGATGGAGAGATCGACTTGTTCGAAAAGAAAGAGGGTATCATTTATGAGCCTCTTCAGAGAGAAGCGATAACTGCAGCTCTAACTTCCGGGATCGTGGTTCTTACGGGAGGACCTGGGACAGGAAAAACCACTACGGTCAATACGATCTTGGCTTTGTGCGAAAAGCAAGGTAATAAGGTCGCGCTATGTGCCCCAACGGGAAGAGCAGCCAAAAGGATGTCCGAATTAACAGGAAAAGACGCAAAAACGATACATCGTTTGTTAGAGGTGGATTTTAATATGACCGGGCAGATCAAGTTTATCCACAATGAGACTAATCCTCTAAAATACGACCTTGTGATCGTTGATGAGATGTCTATGGTAGACTGTCAGTTGTTTTCAGATCTTTTAAAGGGATTAAAACCATGGTGCAGGCTGGTGTTAGTGGGTGATTCGGATCAGCTTCCTTCTGTGGGACCCGGAAATGTGTTGAAGGATATTATTGCCAGCGGTGTTTGTAAAACCATCGCTTTGGAAAAGATATTCCGACAGGCTGCACAGAGTTTGATCGTTCTCAATGCTCACACAATTCTGAATGGTCAAATGCCGGATCTCAAAGAAAAGGATAATGATTTCTTTTATCTTAAGTGCGAAAAAGAAAATGTACCCTCTTTGATTTCTGACCTTGTATCCAGGCGCTTGCCCAAAAGTTATAAATATGATCCAATTGAAGACATTCAGGTTATCACGCCATCTAAATTGGGCATGTCCGGTACAGCGATACTCAATGAGCAGTTGAGAAAAGCACTCAATCCGGCTGATCCACGTAAGGAAGAAGTGAAACTGGGACCATTTTCCTTCCGCGAAGGCGATAAAGTTATGATGGTAAGGAATGCTTATGAGATTCCGTGGACGAAGGACGATGGTGAGGTCGGGGCAGGTATGTTCAATGGGGACATAGGTATTGTCTCAAAGGTGGACAAAAAAAGAGATTCTCTAAATGTAAGAATGGAAGATAGAACAGCGACTTTTTCCTTTGACCAATTGGGGCTATTGGATCATGCATATGCGATCACGGTTCATAAGAGTCAGG
>JAFUBI010000285.1 GCA_017460285.1 Oscillospiraceae bacterium
AAAGATATTCTCCAGACAATGTAATACACCCGCAGCAAAGGTGCACATAACCTTGCAGTTGTCAGTGTAGAAGAGAATCCAATGAAGCCGTTGGCAGATTATCATTTTGTTGTTGAAGGCGGTTCAGCAATGTACATGACGTTCATGCTGCTGATCTTGACCTATGTTTTCAACAAGAAAGGCGATTTCCCGGATTATGAGAAGTTCGCGGATCAGCTGCTGCAATGCGGAGAGCACTTCGACAAAGCGAAAGAGCAGTTGAATAACAAGTGTATCTATTATGCAGCACGCAACTCTTTTGCTCCCTTCCATTTCCTCGTCGGAGCAGGCGCTACTTATGGAGAAGCCTACTGTTTTGGAATGTGCATAATGGAGGAGATGCAGTGGATGTATACAAAGATCATCAATGCTGCAGAGTTCTTCCATGGCGCAATAGAACTTGTTGAAAAAGATACGCCATGCATTCTCTTTAAGGGTGATGATGAAGTATCAAGACCTCTTGTGGATCGTGTGGAAGCTTTCCTCAAACCTTTGACGGACGAAGTACTTGTGGTGGATACAGCTGAAGTAGAATTGCCGCTGGACAAGGAATTCCGTGCGCTTGTCACACCGATCGTGGCATCCTGTTTGATTTCACCCCTCAGCAAAGCATTTTCAGTTGAAAGAAATCATGATCTAGCGGTAAGACGCTATTACAGGCAGATGGAATATTGATATTAAAGAACTTAATAAGAAAGGAATAGTACAATGTCTCTTGAAAATTTTGCCAAATTCCCGGAATATCTGAAAAAAATCGAAGCTATCGTGGATAAAGAAGTAGAAGATGGCCTCAAGAACATCTTTTATGTTGGAACAGGCGGCACATATTCTTATGGTATGCCTTTCAAATACTACGCAGATCAGATCACTGATATGCCCGTGTACAATGAGGCAGCTCCTGAACTCGTTCATATGAATCATAAGCAGTTAGGAAAAGGCTCTTTGTGCATTTGGACCTCCGCAACAGGAAACACCAAGGATATTTTGAATGCCATGGAGTTTACACGCAGTAAAGGTGCTCATAACCTCGCTCTTGTTGAAGCAAAGGAAAGCCCGATGGAACCTTTGGCAGATGATTTCTTTGCAGAAGTTCCAGGCGATATCATGCATGCTTTGATCTTCTTTGCTGAACTTCGTGCTTTCTTTAAGCGCGGTGAGTTCCCCAAATATGAAAAACTTGCTGAACAGTTTGCAAATTGTGGTGAGGCTTTCGAGAATGCTCCTAAACTCTACAATTCTCGCTGCATTTACTATGCTGCAAGAAATCATGACGGAAACATTCCTCACTTCGTCGTGGGAGCAGGTGCAACCTTTGGCACAGCGTATTGCTGGGGCATGTGTGTAATGGAAGAGATGCAGTGGATGAGAACAAAGATCATCAACGCTGCGGAATTCTTCCATGGCGCTATCGAGCTTACCGAGAAAGATACACCTTTCATCATTGTTAAAGGAGAAGATGGTGGTCGCGAGCTTTGTGAGCGTGTCGAGCGTTTCATCGCTCCATTGACAAAAGAAGTTCTTGTTTTTGATACAAAAGAGATCGAACTTCCAGTCGATGACGAATTCCGTCCTTTGCTCTCTTCTCTGCTGGCTGATTCTGTCGTTTACACATTGATGAAGCCCTTTGAAGTCGAGCGTAACCACGATCTGAAAGTCAGACGTTACTATCGTCAGATGGAATATTGATACTTGACATGAAATGTCAATAAGCGCCGGAGATGTAAAAAGCCCCGGCGCTTACAGCAAAAGGAGGTCCTGCATGCAAACTACTGGTTTTAAGGAAGCAAAAGAACTGATCGAGAGAGTCGTTAAACGAAAAAGAAACGATGGTGGGTATACAAATGTAATTTTTCTTGCGTGTGGTGGTTCTCATGCGTGCTTTGGCATTGGGGAGTATTTCCTTAGAAAAGAGTCTCGCAAGTTGACTGTATACAATATCACCGCTAATGAATTCAATTGCCTTCAACCAGGAGTCTTTGGTGAGAATTCGCTGGTGTTCTGCATGTCTCTAAGCGGGACAACACCGGAAACGCTTCATGCTGCGCAATTGGCAAAGGAAAAAGGGGCAACTGTTGTCGCTTTAGTTGCAGAAGAGAATGCCCCGCTAGCTGATCTGGCAGACGAGGTAGCATATTACGGAATCGAGATCGGTAATCCTGCCAGCGTACAGAATCAATATGTCGTTCTTTTGCTCGCTGTTGAGTTTCTCCAGCAGACAGAAGGGGTCGAACGATATGATTCGATGCTCAACGGTTTTTCAAGGATCGTGGAAGTGTGCGAAAGAGCTAAACGGCAGGTTCAGAAAAGGTCTATCCAATTTGGTCTGGATCACAAAGACGAACCGGTTATATACACGATAGGGAGTGGCAACAACTACTCGGTCGCATACATGATGAGCATATGCATGTTCATGGAGATGGAGTGGATCCATTCTTCTTCCATTCATTCTGCAGAGTTTTTCCATGGACCTGTTGAAGTGACGGATCAGGATGTTCCTTTTCTTGTTTTACTGGGTGTAGGGAAAACGAGAAGGCTTGATGAGCGCGCTTTGAATTTTGTGAAGAATTATGGGAAAAAGATCACCGTATTGGATTCCAAGGAACTTGGTATCGAAGCGTTAGACGATGATGTGGTGGAGTATTTCTGCCCGATATTGTTATGGACAGTAGGACTTGAGTATTCTGAGGGTCTTGCCCAGGCAAAACAACATCCTCTTCTGATGAGGAGATACATGGGCAAGGTGGAATATTGAAAAAGAAGTCAGTCTGTGGAGTGATCCTCGGATTGACTTTTTTCGTCGAACAGAAACTGTAACCAAATAGTAATGAATTTGTCAGATGGTAAAACAGATCTGCAGAGGTTTGTGCACATCTTACAAAAATAATGGAAACACTTGAAAAAAAAAGAAAAAATAGTCATACTTGGTATGATGTGTAACATAACGTTCTATAACGTTTAACGTTAAAATGAAGGAATTAGAAGGGACAGTGATATGAGCGAAGTCGTTCTTCAGATGAACCACGTTTCAAAGAACTTCGGCGGTGTTCATGCTCTTACTGACGTCAGTCTCACGCTCCACAAAGGTGAGGTGTTGTGTCTGGTTGGTGAGAACGGAGCAGGAAAATCAACACTTATGAACGTTCTTACAGGCGTCGTTCAGCCGACTTCCGGAGAGATCATTCTTCATGGAGAGCCGGTCGTGATCAAGAATCCCTCTGATGCTTTTGCTAGGGGCATCAGCATTGTGCACCAAGAATTGGTGCAGATGGGCAAACTAACTGTTGCAGAAAACATTTTTGCGGGTCGCCTTCCAACAAAACACGGAATGGTCGATTATGATCAACTTTACAAAGATACTCAGGATTTGATGGATCGGATCAATATTCATTTTGACCCCAAAGCAAAGGTTCGCCAGTTCAGTATTGCCCAATGTCAGTTGATTGAGATCCTTAAAGCTCTTTCTTACAATTCATCTGTTATCGTATTTGATGAACCTACAGCTGCACTGACGATCGATGAGTGCAAAACATTGTATAAGATCATTAAGGACCTGCAGGAAACTGGGGTTTCGGTCATCTTTATCTCTCACCGTATGGCTGATATTTATGCAGTCGGTGAAACCGTCGCAGTTCTCCGGGATGGGCACAACTCCGGTAATGGCGTAGTGAGTGAGTTGTCAGAACAGCAGATCATTGCCATGATGGTCGGTCGACACATGGAAGACCAGTATGGTGATAAGCACAATGTCCCCGGCGAAGTTGTGATGCAAGTTAAAAACCTGAAGAACGAGCGGGTTCATGGAGTTAGTTTTGATGTCAGAGCGGGTGAGGTCCTTGGATTTGGAGGACTGATCGGCGCGGGTCGTACAGAGATCCTTCAAGCGATATTCGGTATCGATAAGTACGAAGGTGACGTGATTCTGGAAGGAAAAGAGATTCATTGCAACAGCCCGGAAGAAGCCATCAAACACGGTATTTCACTCGTTTCAGAGAACAGAAAAGACTATGGTCTGATCTTGAAGCACTCGATCTTGAAAAACGTCAGTTTGGGGATTCTTGATACGACCAGTAGACATGGTATTGCCAACGCAAAAGAGGAAGTCGCTGTTGCTACGGAATACATGAATAAACTTCAAATAAAAGCGACTAATGGTGATACAAAAGCTTTTGCTCTCTCTGGTGGTAACCAGCAGAAAGTCGTTTTGGCAAGGTGTCTTGCCACAAAGCCTAAGGTTCTATTCCTTGACGAACCAACTCGTGGCGTTGACGTCGGGGCAAAAGCAGAGATATATCGCATCATCGATGATCTTGCCTGTCAGGGTGTAGCGATTGTAATGGTGTCTTCAGAACTCCCGGAACTGATCGCGATCAGTGATCGCATTATCGTAATGAGGGAGGGCGATCAAGTAAGGGAGATGCCAGCAAAAGAGGCTACCGAAGAGAAGATCATGGCGCTATGCGTTTGATTTAAACAGATTGATCATGTAGAAAGGAATTAGAAACCGTGGAAACAAATAAATCATCTTCCTTGTTGAAGAAACTTGCGCGTTCTCAATACATCAATCTCACGGGTATTATCGTCTTGATCATTACCTTTGGTGCGATCGTTACAATAGTTAACCCGTTGTTCCTTAGTAAAGCTAATATTTTGAATCTCGGACGGCAGATGGTCGTCTTTGGAATCATCGCTTGTGCTTTGGCGTTCCCGCAGATAGCGGGAAATACGGACATGGGAATCGAATCTGTTGGCGCTCTTTGCGGCGCGATTACGTGTGAATTGGTCTCTGCCAACAACCCTGGTATCATTCCATTCCAGACTCACCCCATCCTTGCCATTTTGATCGGTGTTGTCGTCGGTGCTTTATGCGGCGCTTTGAATGGTGTTTTGATCGCTTACACGACGATTCCCGCATTTATCGTTACTCTTGGTACTCAGACTGCACTTCGTGGTATGACGTACATTGTAACAAGCAACATGCCTATCTCCAGTTTGGATGAACGTTTCCTTTGGCTCTCCAGCACTAAGATCTTCGGTGTTAACATCCAGATCTACTTGTTAGCTTGTTTCTTCCTTGTAACCGCTTTTATCTTGAATAAGACAACTTTTGGTC
>JAFUBI010000286.1 GCA_017460285.1 Oscillospiraceae bacterium
AGCATGTCTCGCAACTGGGACGGACTCTGCGATCGGGCTTTTCAGCAGGATATAGAATGCGCCAGATGGATAGATATAGGTGAACCCGTACCTGTCTAACTGTTTTAAAAGGAGGTCTCTGTTGTCTTTGTATTGAGCGACTCCGGAAAGGTCATTGATGCACTGCATGATAACTAACTGAAACAGGGTGGGAGCGCAGCAATGTCCGAAGATACGACCAGCACCGGCAACAGCCCGGATGATCTCCGCTTTGTGAGATAGATGTTCAGAGAATGCTAGATATCCGATCCTTTCCCCCGCAAGTGACAAAGATTTGCTGTATGAATAACTGACGATCGTATCGTCGTACATATCCATCAAATAGGGAAGATCCTCGCTTTCATAAACGATCTCACGATAAGGCTCATCAGAGATCAGAAAAATGGGATGACCGTACTCGGCTTCTTTCTCTTTTAATAGATCAGTCAATTCCTTCAACACTTCATAAGGATAAATGACCCCGGTTGGATTGTTGCGAGTATTGACAATAAGCGCTTTCGTCTTCTTTGTGATAGCTTCTCGGATCTTTCTGCAGTCTGGATAGAAAGAGACAGGATCTGCATCGACGACCACCAATTTAGCAGTCGTAGCAGCGAGATAGGCTCGGTATTCTGGAAAGAAGGGAGCTATCACGATAAATTCATCTTCATCCTCAGATAATCCTTTACACAGCATAGACAGACCTGCGGAAGATCCGGGAACGATGAAGATATCTTCTTGTGATAAGTTCCGACCAAACCGAGTGTTGATGTGATCTGCAACAGCTTTTCGAACTTTGGGCATACCAGCGTTCGCGCTATAACCGTGAACGGCGATCTGATCCTCTTCCTTAAGGATCGCAGAGATCGCATCATAAACAGATTGAGGCGGTCTAAGGCTGGGATTTCCAAGAGAATAATTGTACACGTTCTCTTTTCCTAATGTAGAAGCCATCCGTGCAGCTTCTGCATTGAGTTCCATGATCACATCTCCACTGCTTAAAGAGACTAAATTGCTATTGTACATTTTATTTTGCCTCATTTAGATAAGTTAATAGTTTGTGAAGAGCTTCAATATAAGAATCGAATCCCTTTCCCATACAAGTTGCGATGCAGGCTTCTCGTACATATGAGGTCTTCCTGAATTCGTCGCGTTCGTTCACATTGGACATGTGGATCTCTACCGCTGGAATAGCTACAGCTTTTAGAGCATCCAAGATAGCGACACTTGTATGTGTATAGGCGGCAGGATTTATCAGAATTCCATTTGTCTCAGGGTAGGCGTTTTGGATCGCATCAACAAGGTCACCTTCATGGTTGGATTGAACAAAGGAGATCTCTACACCAAGAGAATCGGCCTCATGCTGCAGAAGGGCAACGAGATCTTTGTAGGTCTTTTTTCCGTAGATCTCGGGTTCTCTGAGCCCAAGAAGGTTCATGTTGGGACCGTTAATTACCAGAATTTTCAAGGAAACACCTCCATACATTTTCTGCTGCTTCTTGTGGAGTGCGGTTGTTGTCAATCGTGGCATCCCGGAAAGCTTCATATTTTGATGCGCGTCTTGTAAAGAGATCATCAAGGTCTACCGAAAGTGAAATCGGGCGACCTTCCTTTGGAAGTAAAGAAGTGTCTCTTTTCAATTCGAAGATGATCCCGTTTTGATGAAGGGGCTCATAGTTTTCCTGACGAGTGACGGCTCCTCCTCCAGTTACAAGGATCATTCCACTTTCTTTTCCGTATTTCCGGATCACTTTTGTTTCCAGATCGCGGAATACATCTTCCCCATATTCGGAAAAGATTGTGGGGATCGACTTGCCAGAAGTTTTTTCGATCTCAGTATCAAAATCGACAACAGATCTTCCTGTAATTTCACCAAGAATCTTACCGATCGTCGTTTTACCACAGCCGGGCATACCTATGATGACGATATTTAGAGTTTCTTTTCGAATTATTGCAGTGATACGTTCTATTTCCGAATCCGGTATTTCTTTTCTTGTAAAAATACGTTCTGCTTCAACTGCTTGAGCTACAAGCATCGGAAGACCATCCGAATGTGGGATCCCGAGCTGCTCTGCCTGCATGATCAACTTCGTCCGATTTGGATTGTATATCACGTCAACAACACCGGAAAGATTTGGGAAATCCTGAAGGTTGACCAGTGCTTCTCCTGTATTTGGATACATTCCTACCGGAGTCGTATTGACGAGTATATCCGCATCAGTAAATTGAGATGGACTGGAATAAGTTGGCTCTTTGCTTCTCGATATCGTGACGATCTCTTTTGCGCCTTCATGTTTTGCGACGGATTGTGCTGTCAGCGATGTGCCACCGGTTCCAAGGATCACAACTTTTGCATCCCGGAAAGAGATTCCTGCGCGTTTTGCAGCGTATTTGAAACCGTAAGCATCGGTATTGTAACCTTTTAGCCCACCACTGCTGTCCTGGACGATAGTATTGATGGAACCTATTTCTCTTGCATATTCGTCCAGGGTCGAACAGAATGGGATCACGGTTTTTTTATACGGTATCGTTACGTTTAAACCGCCTATCTTGTTTTCTTTTAAAAAACGCTCAAGATCTGCTGAGGATAATTCATAAAGTTTGTAAGAAGAGCAACCCAGCTCTTTGTGTATGGGCACGGACCAGCTATGTTTTAGAGTTTCTCCAAGTAAACCGTATATAAGATCACTCATGGTTTTTAAACCTCATCATAATTCCCAAGTAAGATGAGTTCCTGAGAACTTCGTTCAAGTTCTTCAAGCATAGGGATCACACCCGGTTCTTTTAAGGATGCTTCTAACTCGATAAAGAATATGAATTCAAAGTTTCTTCCGGAAACAGGGCAGGATTCCAGTTTGATCATATTGATTCCAAGGGCAGCTGGTTTCGAAAGAATCTCATGCAGAGCGCCGGGTCTATGGTCACAGGACACGATCAAACTGATGTGATCTGCTCCCTCATACATTTTTGGCTCTTTTGAAATACAGATAAAACGAGTGTAATTGTTCTCACTGTCCTGGATGCGATCGCTCAGGACATCAAGTCCGTATAATTCTGCACACGGTGACGAGGCAATAGCAGCACAATGAGGATCCGAACTGTCTGCAACAGCTTTTGCGGCAGAAGCAGTATTTTCACAAGGAATGATCTGAACATTTTTCAAAGAGTTCAAGTAAGCAGAACATTGACCGATCGCTTGCTCATGCGAGTATATCGTTCTGATGTCTTCTAATTTCGTGTTTGGTTTAGCAAGAAGCGTATGGTGGATCCATAGCCTTGTAGAGCGTAAAATCGAGAACCGATATTTTTGCATCAACTCATATACAGCGCGTACAGATCCATTTGAACTGTTTTCAATCGGTACCACGCCGTACTTGCATAGCCCGGAATCGACAGCTTGAAAGACCGCTTCGAATGTTTTGACAAAGATCAGGTTTCCTCGAGGAAAAAGGCGATCTGCGGCAACCTGTGAGTTTCCACCTTCAACACCTTGGCAAGCTACCATACCGGTCTTAGGGAATACGCTTTCCTCAGAAGACAACATCTTTTCCGTGAGCTCTTTGATCTGCGTGTCGCCAGTTAGGTATTCAGATTGAGAGGCTTTAGAAAGATTCATGAGTGTAGTGAAGAACTGGTGGGTATATAACTCCTTATCACCAGACTTTTCCCTGACTTTTTCAAGGATCTCACGTTCCCTGGCTCTGTTAAGAATAGGAAGACCGTGTTCTTTTTTGTATTTTGCTACCTCTTCCGAGCATGCCATTCGTTCGAGAAAGAGCGACAGCATTTGATCGTCGATCTCGTCAATGTGATTCCTTATGTCTTTCAGATCCATCAAATTGATCCTCCTAAAAGTACGTCCAATAGAACACATGCACCAGCTGCTTCAACAACAGGGACAGCACGAACAGCTATGCAAGGATCATTCCTCCGTTATCTGTCGCTCGTCCAGCACCAGGCGGATGGCCCAGGGCGGAGCCTCCGGGGCGGGGGCGTCGTCGCTCTCGAGGAATACGAACGCCGCCTCGTAGTCGGGCTTGCGGGCGGGATAGG
>JAFUBI010000287.1 GCA_017460285.1 Oscillospiraceae bacterium
ATTCTGTGCCATCACCAAACCCTCAAATATCTATGGAATACCCTAGGTTCTTCATCACTTCCAGAAGGTCTTGCCTGGACTGCTGTTCCTGAATGAGCAAATCTTTCAGCTCATCCTGAAGCTGAGCCATTTTTTCCTCATATCCTACAGACTCATCACGATTGACGAACTCAATGTAACGACTCGGAACAAGGCTATAATCCTTCTCAACAATCTCGTCCTTCTTCGCGGACTAGCAGAACTCAGGAATATCCTCATACTTAGTAGGATATCCCTCAAAACGCCAAGATTTGAAACGGTCTACGATTGCAGCACGGTCTTCGTCCGTGAACTCAATGTACTTCTTCTCATACGGATGACCCATCTGACGAAGATCCATGAACAGAACTTCGCCTGTACGATCACGGAAATGAACTTCGCCATCAGGACGCTTCTCTGTCCTTGCACGCTTATTCTTATTCAGCATCCAAATGGTGACAGACATATCCGTTGTATAGAACATGCTTCTCGGCAGAATGATGATAGACTCAACTAAGTCATTTTCAATGAGACGCTAGCGGATATCATATTCATCATTTCCAGCCGTGCCAGCAGACATCGCACCATTCGCCAGCAAAACCACACCGACACCGTTCTGTCCAAGTTTGGACAGTGTATTCAGCAGCCAGCCGTAGTTGGCATTGCTTGTCGGGGGAGTAGGATAGCCGTTCCATCTCGGATCATCTACCAGCTGGTTTGCTTCACGCCAATCTTTCTGATTAAACGGCGGATTTTCCAGCGAGAAATCTGCTTTCAAATCCTTGTGCTGATCATTCAAGAATGTGTTCGCAGCCTCTGCACCAAGGTTCGCAGAGATACCACGGATAGCCAGGTTCATCTTTGCCAAACGCCTTGTCGTATCAGTCAGTTCCTGTCCATAAATAGAGACGCCAAGACGATTTCCGCCATGTGCATCTACGAAACGCATGGACTGGACAAACATACCGCCAGAACCGCAGGCTCCGTCATAAACGATACCCTGATACGGTTCAATCAGTTCACAGAGCAGGGCAACTACGGTACGGGGCGTATAGAATTCTCCCTTACCTTTACCTTCCTTCAGAGCGAACTGACGCAAGCAGTATTCATAAACCTTGCCAAACACATCTTTATCACCGCCAACCTGAAGTTGGATACCGTTGATAAGGTCGATCAGAGAAGACAGACCGCTGGGATCCATGTGAAGACGGGAATAATAATTATCAGGAAGAGCGCCTTCCAAAGCAGGGTTCTTCTGTTCAATCTCATGAAGAGCCGTATCAATCTTGATGGCAATATCAGACTGCTTCGCATTCTCCATGATATATGCCCATCTTGCGCACTCAGGAATGTAGAACACATTATCCTTCGTGTAGAACGGCATCATTTCCAGGAATGCTTCCTGACCATTCGCTTTCATCTGAGCACGATGCTCATCAAAGCGGTCATTCGCATATTTCAGGAAAATCATAGAAAGTACAACGTGCTTATATTCAGCAGGCTCAACCTTGCCACGTAATTTGTTTGCCGCATCCCAAAGGATTTGCTCTATCGGTCTCTGCTCCTTCGGTTTCGCTGTTCCTCTTGCCATTTCGATTCCTCCGATATTAATTGTTTTCACTCAGCATTAATTCATATTGTCTTTTTACACTGGATGGCGATATTAACGACATATTGCCTCTAAACTGAAACAACCATCCCCAAAATGCCGGGCTTATTTGAACTTTAACTGTAGATTTTAGCAAATTAGCAGTCATCACGCTGACTTCTGTTTCTTCTCCGAACTGATCATATATCTGCCCAAGGATGGACCTGTCAAACTGTAATGTTACTTCCTCGGTTTCACCACCAAACATTCCAAATGTTTGCTTTGTATACGTTGGAAGTTCATCTTTTAGGACTTCGACTTCACTTGCAACATTTTCTTCCGTTATTCCAATCTGATACATCCGATCAACTCGATAAATGACCTTGTTCTGGTATTTGTCTGAGTAACAGACTAGATAGTATTTATCGTCGTTGTAGACAAGAGCCGCAGGGTTCTCTACATAACGCTTTCTGTTCTTTCTATACCTTTTCTTTTTATTCTCGTCCAAATCATAGTAATGGAACGAGATTTTTTTATGTCTTGAAATGCAGTCATTAATGACCCTGACATTCTGCATGATACTTTCATCTTTGTGTTTTCTAGTATTGAAAGTAACCATGTTGCCTTTTAGAACTTCCTGTCTGTGATATCCACCTAACTTAGCAAGTTTCTCCATTAGTTCATTTGATTGTTTCTCCGGAATAAATGAAGAAGCCTGAACAGCATCAATAAGAACTTTCAACTCTTCATTGGAGAACATGAAGCAGTAATAAAAGTATCCCTTTTGCTTCCCGATGTTCTTGCTAGAGATGGCATACCCCAGATCAACAAGATCAGAGATATCATCACTGAGAGTGCGTCGGTCGCAAGTGATGCCCTTTTCTTCTAAGCGCTGGCAAAAGTCATGCGTGGTAATGGGATGATCGCTATCAGTCTCCTCTTGCAGAATTCTCAGGATTTCAATTGCTCTGAACTTTTGCATTGTCGCTTTCGGCATAATCATTCTCCATCTCAAACGGATATAACAATTCATAATAATAATACATCTTTATCGCCTCTAGCGCAAAACAGAAATGTTGATTCAAGTCGCCGTTTAACGACAGCAAACAAAATTGTTTGAAAATCTTTGATTTTCCTCTTGAACGACCACGATACGTTTGATACGATGCACTCACCAGATAAACGTAGTCGGCCGACCACGATAGATAATAACTGGCAACAGAGGTATCCCAATGAGATATAAAAATCCTGAATTGCTCAAAGGAATGTCCGATTATATCGGAGACTTTCTTCTTTCTGAAGGACGCGTTCCTTCAAACCGTGAGGTTGCAGAACATTTCGGTGTATGCAAGAGCCAGGCACAGAAGTACATGTCTACAATATCGAAACAGCATCTGTGTCAGACCTGGGACAAGTATAACGATGAGTACAGCAAGGCAGCTCTAGTTGATACAGGGTTTTCCTGTGGTACACCGACATATGAAGACGAATGCGTTATTGAGTACACGAGGCTTCCTACTTCTCTCTTCGGAGACGAGAAAAAGATCGTTGCTCATGCAAACGGAGCGTCTATGCAGAATGCCGGGATCGATGACGGAGACATACTCATTCTGTCCGAGCAGGAGACCGCACGTAAAGGTGAAGTTATTCTTGCAGCCCTTAATGGAGGACTATTGATCAAGACTCTTCTGTTTCATGAAGACGGACGTCCTTATCTCCATCCGGAGAATGAAGATTTCGAAGACATAGAAATACATGAAGGCGATGCTTTTTATATCCAAGGGGTACTGTTATACGTTTTGAAGAACTATCGGGGATTCAAATCTCAAGTTATGTTTAAGGAGTAAAACAAAGCATGAACCATTCAGAAGATAAAAACAAAAGCTTTTGCTCTTCAGATAAAACTATGAGTTCTTATTTCGAAGAGTACTATCAGTTGACGGGCAAAGAGTTTCCTCCCTGCAATAAAGAAAAATGGGAAAGTACCGAAGACTGGTTTGCCGATATGAAGATCGCAGTTTATAAGGCAAGAATTGCGAAAGAAGAGGCTGAGACACCGATGAAAGGATACTGTACCGCTATCCTGATTCCCGGAGCTGTCTCTTGTTGATGGAGGATTTTGAAATGGATAAATACAATCCCTTAACCAAGAAAATGCTCGACTGGTGTCAGACATATTTCAATTCACTGGAAGGATACCGTGAAGGTATGTTCCGGACACCGGAACAGTGCAAGCTTCCGGAAAAAGCACTCATCAGATTCGTAAAACGCAGAGATGTTCCCGATCCACGCACTATGGAAGGAACATACTGGGAGGTTTGCGGAGCGAGAGGTATGCGCCATGGTCATGATATCGATGAAACTGAGCGCATGTGGATGCTCAATCGAAATGGAATAGACGAAATCGAATCCATCGGTGATGATGTCGTTCTCGGTCAACTGCAGAATCCGGAAGATCGCTACTATACTATTCCTGAGTTTTTTATCGGATATGAGGACAACGGCAAAGAAGCATTTATAGATGTCGAGCTCGGTGAGAGCGATGCGATCGGCTTTATATTGCCGATTGAAACAGACACTTCCGGCAATCCATCGTTTGGTATCCCTGTGGATGCCTGGGCATGCTGAACATGTCATGTCATATGTGAGAGGGGGTGAAAAATAGTCTTGGCTACACCATATGTTACCTACGAGGAACAGGATGAGCTTGGCTCTGAACTGGTCAGAGCGAGAGAGAATAAAGTCTCAAGAAAGAGACCGTATGTTGATGTCGTTGCACTTGCAGAATCATTCGGATTAGTGGTCCAGTATGACAATTTTGCTGAAGCGGATTCCAACAAGGATGGTTTTCTCGCAAACGGTATCGATCCGCTAAAAGTCTGGAGAGATAAAAAACGTGTTGATGTGGTATTCCCTGAAGGAACAATCGTGATCGAAAACTATCTGAAGGCTCCCGGCAAAGAAACAAAACTGCGGTTCACTATCGCTCATGAAATCGCACATCATATCAACAGCATTCATCAGCATGAAAGCAGTTTCCACTCTCAGTTTGATCCAGAAATGACTTACACCCATACAGATCTGCAGAAGCTATTCAGCATACGCGAAGCACAGGCCGATAATCTTGCCGGGATCCTTTTAACCCCCACGTATAAACTTCAGGAAGTGTTTAAAAAGATCACTGGTGGAGAGTTTCTCACCATGTATGGAGATAGAACTGTGGACGCAGACACTATGAAAAAGATCACAGAGATGGCGACTGAAATGAGAGTTTCTTATACCACAATAAGGATCCGTTTGGAAAAACTGGGTATGTTCGTTAAAAAGCCGATCAGCAAATATATTGAGGGTGACCGTTTCAACCTGGACTACCCTTCCCAAAACTATTACGGAGATTACGAAGATGAATTGTCGTTCTGACAGGAAGAAATATAGCGACTGGATTATTCCAGAAGATAACAAAAGAAAATTGGCCTTGTCTCTGGAAGGAAGCTCTGACACGGATTCTCGTCCTATCAAATGTCCCAAATGCAACCGCATATTCTTTTATGCGGAAGGTGATTGCAACGACGGACACTTTCGGATGAAGTGCCCGAGATGCCATGAGATATACACAATGTCTTTCAGGTACTTCCACACAAGAAAGAATAATAGCAGACCTGGAATTCTGGGCTTTCTCGCAGCAAGATAAGATGCTGCACCACAACTGAATAACGTATTCATATTGAGTATGCGGAGTCGGCTATAAAAGTCGCAGCTACCTAGCACCGTATGAAGTAGAAAAAGACAGTATTATTCTGTCCTTCTATTCCATCGGTGCTTTTCTTTTTGCTCCGCACTCTGCTTCATACGGCTACAAGTCTGCCCCTTTTCTGCCTATCCGCAGGAAAGGGGCTTTTTCTTATGCGCTTTTATACGAGCGGGTTCACTTAGACGCTTTCAAGCCATCCGAAAGTAAGCATGAAAGTAAACCGAACAAGGAGAAATATCAATGAAAAAGGATTATGTAGTTTTAAATCTTGAAAAGGAATATCCGGGATACACCGGAACAGAAAAGTGGATGATCATCACGGATCTTGATGAAGATTGCCTTATATCACAATACCCTGAGACCTCAACATATATAAAAGAGGCAGTACTCGTATCAGCAGAAATAGGTCGCGCTGTGTTCAAATATAAAGCGAATGACCGAAACCATGATCGACAGAAAAAGAGATTTCTGATTTCTTTTGACGAACTTGATATCGAAAAAGTACAAGAACCGGAACGAGACACGGAGTTCAGTATCTTGCACGAAGCAATTGGCCTTCTCCCAGAGATACAGAGAAATCGAATCAAAGCACATTATTTCGACGGATATTCAATCGCACAGATTGCTCATATGGAAGGCAGAAACTGGAATGTCATACAGAAAAGTATCGCTCAAGGGAAGTGCAATTTAGAAAAGCACATTCTGCAACTTCAGAAGAAGGAGGATGCTATCCATGCTTGACTTAGCTTTTGGCGACATCTGTGTCTGCGATCTGACATTTAGTATGAATAGTCCTAAGACGGTGATTGCGCCGCTAATCTTCTTGTCAGCAACAGAAAGTATCCAGGGAATTCCGATGTATCGGTTCTGCCGTATAGGAAAAGAACCAGAAGGTACGACTTCATATCCATATATAGCGATCGGTGATGATGATGTCTTCAGAAAGCATTCAGCGATATATCCTACACAGACAGTTCTGTTTACCGGTGCAATGGGTATTAAACGCAAGACTGGAGCTATAACGAATGAAGACACCAAAGAAAAGATCAAGGAAATTATTGAAAAAGAAAGGACCGCAAATAAGGCTATCGTGATGTCGCTATGTCCGAGATGCAAACGCGATTTCATGCGTAGCCATAACTCGATCCTCAGGAGGTTGGATCCTTTTTCCGAGCAGACATATCAGTGCGATTTTTGTCAGACAAGAAATGGGTATATGTACGTAATTTACTCAAGGAAAACCCATGGGAAGGAATGCAGATGAAATCAACATACACCGTTAATGAGATTATGGAGATACTCCGCATCAGTAAACCAACTGCTCTAGCGTTAATCAGGAGCAGAGTATTTAGCTCAATCAAATTCAAAAATACGATCCGGGTATCCAAGGAGAGTTTTGATCGATGGCTGGAATCTGATTTGTCAAGTATGCGATGCGGAAAATCGCATACTGGCAACAAAGATTAATGACGTCTTATATTTCTTGCATCAAACGCAAGGAGGTTATGCGAATGCAGCAATCAAGAATCGGTAGCTTTTCTGTTCCTCAAATCATGGACTTACTGCATGTCAGCAAAGTTACGGCTTATGAGATTTCGAAGCTACCACAATTGAAAAGAAGGCTTGTCGGGAAACAGTACAGAATACTGAAAGCAGATTTTTGGGACTGGTACAATTCTCAGAGCACTTATCAAGCATATGAAGAGGATTTCAATTGCGAGGAGTTCTTCACGTCTGCTGATATTGCTGAGATGTTCGGGTGGGAAACTACCAGTGCCAGTACTTTTATCATCAAGAATAATCTGAGGTCTGATCTGTGCAAGACACGGTGTTTGGTTAATAAGGATTCTTTTATCGACTGGTACATCCATCAGTTCAGATACACCTCTGATGATTCGAGGCTTCCGCCCAAAGCGGTTACGCCGACTTATGACATTCAGCAGGTCAAGAAGATCCTTGGAATCACAAAGAACCGTACTGTCTATCACATCTATAAGAAGAATTATTTCAATGTCCTCAGAGTGGAGAACCGGACCTTGGTGGAAAAGGAATCTTTTGATGAGTGGTTCTATCAGCAGGACAGATACCCTACAGAAAGGAGAAAACGTAATGGCATCAATAATAGAAAAAAACGGTAAATATGTCGTTATCGTCAGTTATACCGACAACAAGGGAAACCGAAAACAGAAATGGACCACCTTTGACAAGAAAAAAGACGCAAAAGAGTATAAAGCCAGGACTGAATATGCTCTTGGTGCCGGAATACCAATTCTTACGTCCACAAACAAATCTGTTGATGATCTGATGCAGGAGTATGTGGCCAACTACGGGATAGAAAAGTGGTCATTTTCTCAATACGATTCTACAAAGAAACTATATGAAGGTTATGTTTCTCCATATATCGGGAGCATGAAGATAAAGGATGTTACCCCACGTATCATTGAGACTTATTATCATCAGTTACTTCAAAAGGAATCACTTTCAAGCACAAAGAAACACAAGAAAATGATCACGCCTCACACAGTAAAGAGTATTCACAAACTGTTGCACAGTGTGTTCAGGCAGGCAGAACGATGGGAGTTGATTCAGTCCAATCCATTTGATAAAGCAATGGCTCCTCGGGCAAAGGAAAATAAGCGAGAGATATGGGAAATGGATGATCTCAAAGCCGCTTTGGATGCTTGTAAAGATCCGTTATTAGAGTTGTGTATGAACCTTGCTTTCTCCTGTTCGTTGCGAATGGGTGAAGTATTAGGACTGACCTGGGACTGTGTACATATCGATGAGGATCTGATAGAAAGCAATTCTGCATGGATCATGATCAATAAGCAGCTGCAGAGAGTATCAAAAGAGTCTGTGGATTCAATCCTGACGGAAGAGATTATTCGCCAGTTTCCATCAG
>JAFUBI010000026.1 GCA_017460285.1 Oscillospiraceae bacterium
TCTAAACGATCCAGGGCCTTTCTTATGGTGACACGGCTGACGTGATAATGCTCTGCAAGGGATCGCTCGGATGGGATCTGTTCACCGTTCCGGTACACACCGTTGTAGATATCCTTGCAGATCGAGTCCTGTACACTTGTGTACAGTTTTTTTGCGCGCGTTTCGTTGATCTCAAGCATCTTAGGCTCCAAGTGAAGTGGATGCGGGATCCAATCGGGTGATGATATCCTCCTGTATCTCAGGAGAAAGATCCAGGAAGTTTACGAATGTGCCATGAATACGCACAATATAGACTCCGCTCGGCGCATATTTCTTAGGGTCCGCAAGCACCTTGCGAAGCATGTCCGGCGTGGTGACATTTACATAGAGGTAGAAGGGAGAGACTTCTCCGGAATCGCTGGGGTTAAAGAACAGAGGATCGAAGATCTTTGTGCGGAATTCCATTCCTTTTTCTTCCATGGTCTTCCCTTTGAAGTAATTCGGGTTGATACCAAAGTGGGAGGCGCATCCGCCGCACATAGTGTGGAATGGAAGGTTGCGGTTGGATAGCATGCGCATTCCCAGCCCGCCGGAGGCGTCTCCGTACAGCGGATCCACTCCGTAGTTAAGCATCGTTCTTGCATTCCTACCGTCTGGAGTCGCTCCGACCCAATAACCGTACATGAGGTGTGTGGAAGGGGTCGAGAAGTCCGGACGGAATGGATTGCCCAGGTAGTTTTTCTTGGAAGAGACGATTTCTGCAGCTTTGCGGATGACCTCTGCAGTTTCTTTATCTACGCGTTCGATGTTGTTTCCGTATTTGTCGCATTCCAGCAGATATTGCCGCATCTCTTCGTCTTCCCTGAAATCTGTCCGGAGGGCTTCCAGCATGCGGTCTGCGTCTTCGGGTCTTTCTTCAAGCAACGTATCGATAGCGACAAAGGAATCCGCAAGAACACTGCTCCCATGAATGAGGCATCCGCTTCCGTTGTATTGGGTGCCCTGATGCACAGGATCCCGCATGTCATATCCGGATTCGATCCCTCCCATCATGGTCGAAAGGAACGGGACTTGGTATAGGCTCAAAGCTACAGATGCCGCATTTCCCGCTTTTGCCATTTCATCCGCATAGCGGTCCAACTCTTTCCAATAGATCTCTCGAACATTTTTCAGAACATCTAGACTGTTATCGTATCCAAGTTCTTTCCATGTCTTTCCAAGCTGTTTTCCGGATATCTCGGACTTGCCGTCCTGGAGCACGAGTTCAAGCACCTTGGGAAGATTCAGCCAGGTGTTTGTCGTGTTCCCGTTGTCTTTTCCCATGATAAGAGGTTCCTGACATCCTGCGACCGAGTATTGAGGAAGATCTTCCTCACGAATCCCATGAGTCTTTAGAACTTCAAAGACAGCATCGTCATTGAAGAGGGAAGGAGTGAGGACGCCAGGGGTGAAGAAGAATTTACCCATCTCCCGGTAGAGATCGTCCGGTGTGTTTTTATGCAGTTTGACAGACAGGATCGGCTGAGGGAGGTTCATATCGTAGTAAGCGTCAAAAAGCGCATAGGAGGTGGGATTGGTCAGGTCGTTCCCGTCAAGGTCTCTACCGCCAATGATCAGGTTCTGGGAGATCGCCCAGCTCCGGTCAGCAACGTTGAAGAAGACGAGCAGGTGCTTCAGAAGGGCAGCTGCGGATTCGCGGTCAGTATCTTCCATCGCGCGATATGGTTCAAAAATTCGGTCTGCGTTTCCTACAGACATGGCAAAGGGATTGGGAGTCTGTTCAACGGTCATGTTTTGCCATACCAGAATAAACGTCTGGATCGCTTCAAACAGATTCGTCGCTCCCTCGGCTGGGACTTTTGCCAGTGTATCCGCTATCAACTCAAACCGTTCACGTGTCTTCCCGGTGGAGTTCTGCGCTTTTTCAATCGCGAGCGCGCGATATCTGGAGGCAAGGATCAGCAAGGCATCGATGCTCAGGAGCATGGAGCGGTAGTAATCCGCTTTTTCCGGATCCGGTTCAGCAACCAGTTTTTCTTCGATCTGTTTTTTTACGCCGTTTGCGCCGACTCGGAGATATTCTTTGACGTCGGGTACCACATGCCCCGTGACCTGCTCCATAAAGAAGATCACTTCCTCTGTAAACGGCTCAGCAGGACCGTAGGCGTTCATAAGGGCATTTGCGAAGTCGTTTTTGGAATAATACTCTTTGACTTTTTCGATCCTTTCTGCAGAGATATCTCCTATTGGATCGATATCTGAGAACACCGCGACCGGGTCGCAGTAACCTTCAAAGGATTTGACCTCGAAGGAAGGGTTGATCAGGGCATAGGAGCGTGCAAAAGCATCGTCCTGAGATCCTGCAAACAGGTGATGATCTCCCAAAAAGAGGGGGATCTTTTTCATGACTTCAATGAGAGTCTTGCCAATGCGAATACAGTCCGGATCATCCCGGTATTTTTCGTCGCATTCCATCGCGATCTCTCTTGCGAGGAACCATCCTTCCAAATGGTTCAAAGAACGTTCTTCCTGAAACCGTGCTTTCGCGAGTTCTGTGATCTCTTGAGGTGTATACAGTTTTTCTACTCTCATGTTTTCCTCCTGATCAGGTATGTGTGATGCGGATCCCATGATCCTGCAATACTTTTTCAAAATGTTTTACTGTCTCCGGTGATATCTTTTTTGGCGGCATCGTGTATTCCTTTCCGCACTGTGCCCATTTTCCCTTACCAAATTCGTGGTAGGTCAGCAGTTCCAGTGATACGCCGGTTCCCAGTATGTTGTCTTCCAGCAATCGAGCAAATCCCTCCGCATCGGATGGGGAACTGTTGAAATCAGGGATCAGTGGGATGCGCAGAAGGACATTGCCATGTTGTGATGCGACGTCGCGCAGTGTCTGAATCGTTCGGGCGTTTCCTATGCCGGTCCATTTTTGGTGAACGGCGTCATCGTAGTGCTTGATGTCCATGATCCACTGATCGACAAGAGGGATCAGTTCAGCCATGCGGGGATGGCTCCCGTTGCTTTCAATGGCTCGATGGATCCCTGCATCTCCCAGCATGGACAGAAACTCTTTGACGGCTTCGAACTGAACAGTTATCTCTCCGCCCGTCAGGGTGATGCCTCCTCCGTCAAAGAACATCGGCTTGGAGCGTACACAGGTATCCAGCAGGTCGTCCAAAGAGATCTCTTTGCAGGAAAATCGGATCCCTTTCTGACGAGTTCGGATACAGGACATTTCACAGCCTCTGCAGCAGTTCCGATCGAGTTCACCGTTCTTGACAGCACCCTTTGGACAGCAGCGGTCGGTAAGCCATTCCTTGTCGGTCAGAAGTGTTCCGGAGAGCGGCATTCCCTCCGGGTTGGAACACCAGGGGCAACGCATATTGCAGCCCTGAAGGTGTATTACGAGACGGTTCCCCTGACCATCCTGGGAATAATTGAAGCCCTGCTGAAAAACTTTCAGTGTCTTAGTTGTGCTCATGAAATACTCCAAATGTGCAAAGTGGTATTATTGGATAATACCACTTATCCGAAAAAGAAAATGAGAGGGAAGAATGTCCTCACTCATCCAGATCTATTGTAGCATTATATGCGAAAGCGGAGCAATACAGAGAAGATATTCCTAGGGTTCTTTTCAGTTTTTGGTGCAGTGTCACGCACAGCGAAATGCGATATAATGGAAAAAAACGAGTAAGGGATCATCCTATGGAATTGCCAACCTTTTCAATTGAGCCTTCTGTGATCTGTTGTGATCTATGCAATCTGGAAACAGAAGTGCACAGATGGGAGGAAGCGGGAGTAAGAGCACTGCATATCGACGTGCTTGACGGCGCATTCGCTCCAAGTCTTCCTGTTGGTATTGACACCTTCCAACAGTTGTCCAGAAAAACAAAACTACCATTCGATGTGCACGTGATGTCCCAAAATAACGAGTGGTTCATTTCCGAGTGCATCAAGATGAATGCAGCCAGGATCTGTTTTCAGTTGGAAGGGGAACGGCACCCGGAAGAGAGGATACGGCAAATACGCTCCGCAGGAATCGCTGCCGGTCTTGCTTTCAGCCCGGAAACACCTGTTGAGGAAGCGGGAGATCTATTGAAGGAGATCGACTTTATCCTGTTGATGAGGATCAAGCCAGGATATGCAGGCTTTGCTCAGGAGGAGATCCAGGTGGATATGGACAAAAAGATCTCAGACGCAAGGAAACAGCTGGATTCTATCAAGCCTGGAATGGATATCGTCGTAGACGGAAGGGTGGCTTTTGAAGATATTTTCCGGCTTCGCGAACTGGGAGCGACCACTTTTGTTGGAGGCAGCAGAAGCCTCTTTAAAACTCCGGACTATAAAACGAATTACAAGAAAGCTGTTGAGATGTATCAGAGGTGAGCGTATGAGCCAATTTGAAGAAAGATATGAAAAAAATAAAGACCTCATATTAAAGGAAATAGATGATATCTTATCTAAGGTCGAGCCAGAGCAGACACAGGAATTCATACATCTTCTGCTTTCTTCCAGAAGAGTGTTTTTCATCGGTGTGGGAAGAGTGCTCTTATCCCTTGAGGCAATGGCAAAGCGGTTCGCGCATATCGGGATCGAGACCCATGTCGTAGGCGACATCACAGAGCCCGCTATGGGCAAAGAGGATCTTTTGGTAGTAGGATCAGGGAGTGGGGAGTCAGTCGTTCCTGTCGCGATCGCGAAAAGGGCGAAGGAGATCGGGGGAAAGATCGTGCACATCGGATCCAACCCCAATGGAACGATCGCAAAAATGGCGGATCTTCAAGTTCGTATCCCTGCTGCGACAAAACTTAGCCTGCCGGATGAGGTTCGATCCGAACAGCCGATGACTTCTTTGTTTGAGCAGTGCCTCTTTATCTATGGAGACATAGTGGCGGCTTTGATCATTGAACAGGAAGGATTGGATGTCCACAGCCTCTGGGACACTCATGCCAATCTGGAATAACTGAAATACAGCATAAAGACAGATCGTTTACCCGCGTCATAGGATAAACGATCTGTTTGTTATTGTAGCAACAGGTTCAATTTGCTGTAGTCCTCATCCAAAATACAGAATGTTGCATTCTCAGGAAGGATATTCTGCGGTGAAGTCGCAGTTTTCAGGTACAGACTGTCCATGCCGAAAGAGGAAGCAACCGCGATATCGGTGAAGGGATCGTTCCCGATCATCAGACAGTCTGAGACGGTTAGCTGGAAGCGATCGAGAAGTGTCTGCATGATCTTGGGAGAAGGCTTTTTTACTCCGACATCGGAGGAGAGGAGGATGCCGTCAAATTGATCCTCAAGTGACAAAGCCCTTAGTTCACTTTCTGTGAAGCAAGCTTGTGCGTTACTGAGAAGAAAAAGGCGGCGTCCATTTTCCCGAAGTCTGGAAAAAGTTGGCAGGACCCAGGGGTATAACCTGAGTTTTTTCACGGAACAGATCCGGAAGAAACGGGCTGTTTCTTCCACAAGAAGAGGATCCGGATCAACACCTTTCTCTCGAAAGAGAGCTGCAAAAACAGATCTCAGCTCGATCTCTGCCAACAGATCCGAAAAAACAGACTGTTCCTGGTGACAGTAATCCAGATAACAGTTCCACAGTTCTTTCGGCTGCCATAATGCACCGTGTTCTTTGTACCAAAGAGAAGTGCGTTTCCACAGCAGAGGACTGTTTTCGTTTGTCCGAATATCCACCAGAGTTCCGTAGAGATCAAAAATGTAATTCTGATACTGCATAAGAATTCAACCTAATTGTTTATTTGTGGCTGATGATGTAAGTCAGATCTTCATCGCCACGTCCCAAGCGCTCCAAATGGCAGAGCGAAGATTTCCGACTTTAGCCGCGTCACCGACAACATAAATATTCTTTCCGGATCCTTCAAGGGGAGCGGGATCGTAGCCAACCGAAAGGATGACACTGTCACATGGAAGGGTGAATTCGTTTCCGTTTTTATCTGCAACGACCACACCGTCTTTGTGGATCTCTTTTGATCTGTGTTCAAGATAGACCGGGACTTGGTTTGCCTTGAAATAATCCCGGAGGAAAGAGGAGTTTGCCAAACAGAGGTTCGGCGCGGTGATGATATCGTTGAGCATCTCCACCAGGATGGGGGATTTCCCTTTTCGATGGAGGTCATAGGCAATCTCACATCCGGTTAAGCCTCCGCCGATGATGATGACGTTGTTGCCTACATCCGATCTCCCCAACAAGTAATCGATGGCGCTAATCGCGTTTTCTGCTCCTGGGATTCGGAGTTTTTTCTCAACAGCGCCTGTCGCGATAACATAGTCATCCACATTAAGGTCTGTAAGTTCTTTTACCTCATGATTGAAGTGGACCTCGATCCCTTCTTTCCTCAATTGAGTTTCATACCATTTTAATAGCTTTTTGTCATGAGATTTGAATTCGGGAGCGGCCGCCGCTATGAAGACACCGCCAAGTTGAGAACTTTTTTCGTAGATGACAGGGGTGTGACCTCTTTTTTTCAGGACTAACGCTGCTTCCATTCCACCGACGCCCCCGCAGATGATCGCTACGTTCTTTTTCACTTTCGCTTCCTGAATGTAGTATTTGTACGATTGCATCGTCTGCGGATTCAAAGCGCAGCGGCACATATGTGTAGAATCGTCCATTGTCTGCGAATTGTTTGTGCCGTTGGATCTGGACATAGTGATGCATGCTGTCTGGCAGGAGATACATGGTTTGACATCTTCCTCCCGGTCCTCCAGGACTTTTTCAAACCATTCGGGATCGGTCAGGAATTGTCTGCCTACAGCGACAGCGTCGATATCTCCATTTTGAACAGCTTTCGCACCTGCGTCGAGAGTCATCCTGCCAGCACATACAACAGGGATGTCGACGAATTTCTTAATATGAGCGACGTCATCCAGATTGCAGTTTTCCGGCATATATACGGGTGGATGAGGCCAATACCAAGCGTCATATGTACCGTTGTCGCAACTGAGCATGTCGTACCCGGCGTCCTGAAGATATTTTGCTGCTTTTTCAGACTCCTCCATCGTGCGTCCGACTTCGGTGTAAGACTCTCCGGGAATCGCCCCTTCGCGAAATCCTTTGGTCTTGGATACAACACTATATCGGAGGGAGACAGGATAATCATTTCCGCATTTCTTCTTGATCTCCTGAAGGATCTCGACAGCGAAACGATACCGGTTCTCAAATGATCCGCCGTATTCGTCAGTCCTGGAATTTACATAGGGCAGTGTAAACTGGTCAAGCAGGTAACCTTCATGTACGGCATGGACTTCGATCCCGTCAACACCTGCTTCTATGTAAAGACGAGCAGTTTCCCCAAAGGCATATACGATCTGATTGATCTGTTCCTTTGTTATCTCTTTTGAAGTAATGTTATCTGCCCATCTGTTTGGGGTGGGAGATGGCGCCAGGGAATAGAATTCCGGGTCAAGGATCGGTTTGGCGAGTTTCCCTAAAGTTTTGTTTTGGATAAGTGTCACCATGAGGTCATTCAAAGCAAAAGACCTGCCGCAGCCCGCGGTAAGTTGGATAAAGAGTTTTGCACCCGTCTTATGGATCTCATCCATAAAAGTTTTGAGTTGTTTGAATTTTCGCTTATTTTGGTAGAGCCATAAAAGACCGATAATGTCCTTTACAGTCGCAACTCCCGGATAAATGAGACCACAGTTGCTTTCTGCGACCTTTTTGAGAAGTTTGGCAGCTTCCTTGTCGAAATGATTGGGCTCTGTCCATCCAAAAATGAATTACCCCGGCTGATTCAAAGAATCAGATCGAGGTTTCCGTTCGAACGGCTACGCCGTTCTACTTGCGGGGATCCACGGCTCCCATATCCCTTTCTACAGGGACTACTTGTTTTGTTGTTTCAGCATCTCATCCGGATGCTTTATCACAACGATGTTTTTAAAGTCTGGGGCGTTATCTTTGGTAAATGCGCCA
>JAFUBI010000288.1 GCA_017460285.1 Oscillospiraceae bacterium
ACGAAAAATGGATAAACCGCCCTGTGCCCAACTGGGCGATGGTCCGCCAGCAGCTAGCAAACCATGAAGACATTGCCGACCGAATCATAAAATACGACCACATTTAATGCCGAAATGCTGTTCATCCTCCCGGCCGGGAGGATGAACAGCATACCAAATCCCTAACTTAATTCAAAAAACTTACACACTTATCTTGACACTGCCGCCATAATCGATGTCCGTGACAACCGTGTGGATCCATACGGCGAAGATCCAGCTTGCTGCAGCACTGTCAGTTTTTCATGAGACCTTCTAGGAACACTCTTAAGTGGCTGTTACTTGCGACCATCGTCGATGGCTGAAGTGGACCTGTAGTTGAGCGTACTAATAATACTAACAAAGTGCTGCGACCGCTCCTCGTCTGGAGCGCAGATCACAGCACTTTTCCTTTTGGAGTTTTGACCACTTCACCTCTTTATACCGAATACCCCTGCCTTATCGTCCTCAATTGTCTTTTCACCGCTGTTAGTTGAAGTCTATGAGGTTTTGAACTCAATTCATGTGTCAGATACTTTGGTCTGACTTCTTCAAGTATCTCTACACATCTCGGATCAGTCCAGGGATTGTGGCGGTCGATCCTCTCAATGTGGGGGTATTCCATGGAATAAGCCTCATAATAATCCCCAGGCAGATCGTCAGGTAACTGCCCAGTGTGCTTTTGCACATATCTGCCACTGAGGCTCTGATGGAAGTGAATGCCCAATATCCGATCCTTGATATTGTCATGCAATCGAATCATTTTCAGGATGTAATCGATGCCTTCCGCCTGCGTCCGCAGTTTTGTATTCGTATTAATCAAGTGTCCCGTATCCAACATGATCCCTACTCTAGGATACTCAATGTTGGACAGCAAGTATTCTGTTTTCTTTGAATCTGTAAAAGTGAAGCCAGGCCACCACTGATTCTCCACCAAAAAATCAAAAGTCGGCTCCACATCACGCAGCAACTCATTTATGAAGTTGATAGAACCATCCAGAACCTCTTTGTCTGTATGAAGCCACCGATAAGTGTATCCTTCCTCGATGGACACATCAGAAACATGGAATACGACATATGGGGTATGCATGGAAAGTGCAAAGGTCAGATCTTCTTTGAACTGCTTCATGAGATCTTCCGGCTTCGCTCCGCGATAAAATTGTTCGACCATATCCATGCTCCCAAACTTTCGAAGAAGTTCAGACTTATTTTCCATGTAAAAATCCAGCCAATCCGGATAAAAGATCATGTGATAGCCTGATAAAAGAGAAGATGGAAAAGAGGCATCCAGATTGTCCAGATCCGCGATCCCCTCGATGCCGTCCAGACCAAGATCGTAAAGTTGTTTTCCAAGTTTCTCCCATCCGCCATATGGAGCGATGCTGTAGGTGCTGATCGGGAAATTGATGCTTTGTATCATCGATAATCCTGCTTTCTAAACACTTTTGTGCCAACTCACGATGCCCGAGCAAAATGCCCGGGCAAAGATCGTATCTCAATAATGTGCTTTTAATAAACGATCCGGAAAAGATGAACGCACTCAATTGACCCAATGAGAATACAATTTGCTCATCCACTGACGCATATCCAGTTTATATACACCGTTGATCATATCATCAGAAAATACGGAATCCATATCCCCATACGCCACCAATGTACCCCGATCCAGCAGCAGCGCTTTGTTTCCGTAGGATCTGGCAAGCCCTAGATCGTGAACTACTGATAGGATCGCTCTATCTTTCTGAGCGACCCATTTTTTCAGAAGATCAAAGACTTCCTTCTGGAAGATCAGATCCAGGTTGTTCGTGGGCTCATCCAGCATCAAAACGTTGGGATCCTGGGCAAAAAGTTGAGCAATGAATGCCCTCTGCAGTTCACCACCAGACAAAGTCAGCAACGAACGATCCGCAAACTCTCCCAGTCCAACATCCTGGATCGCCTGTTCTACCATTCGGGCGTCATCCTCATCCTTCCCTCCGATGATGCCTTTTCTGTAGGGATATCTTCCCAACCCTACCAGTTCCCTCACAGAGAAGGAGTAACCCACACTGTGGTTCTGCGTGAGCGTCCCGACCCGCCTGGCGATTTCTCTCGCTTTCATAGCGGTCCTTTCCTTATCACCGATGAGGATCTCTCCCGTATATGGCGCATTCCCTCCCGCAGCGCTTATGAGAGTGGATTTCCCTGCCCCATTTGGTCCAACGACCATGAGCCAGTCACCGCTCTCCAATTTCAGAGAAGCATCTTTCAAAACGCAATAACCGTCATAACTTACCGTCACATTCTTCATCTCAAGAAGGCTCATCTGGTGTTCCTCCTTGTACCTGCAAAAATGAAGACGAACAGCACCGCCCCGATAAGCGATGTCACAGCACCGATCGGAAGCTCACGAGGTCTAAGGATCACACGGGCGATGAGATCCATGATCATCAGGAAGACCGCCCCGGAGAACAGTGTTGCGGGAAGAAGTCTTTTGTGATTGGGTCCCACGATCATTCGGGTCATATGGGGCACCACCAGTCCTACAAATCCTATGGATCCTCCTATAGATACACAGGTTCCTATCAGGGCTGATACCGCAACGAGTATCGTAAGTCTTGTTTTTCGTACGTCGATACCTATACTTCTTGCATTGTCTTCGCCTATCGCGAAAGCGTTAAGTTCCTCAGCCTTCGACAGTATCACTGCAGAACATATTAAAAGAACTGCGAGAAGCATCAGCGCTTCTGTGTAGGTACTTCCCTGAAGCGATCCCATCGTCCAGAATGTGATAGACCGTATTTTTTCCGACGCAAAAGTCGTGATAAACATGATAATGCTGGAAATGAACATAGAGTAAATAACACCTAGCAATACGATAGTATTCGTTGACAAGGAATAGTCCAGTCTGTATGCCAGGAACAATATGAGCATGATGGAGCCGAAGGCAAACAGCATCGCCATTACCGTGGGTCCGGCAAGAGTCAAAAATGGAACGTTTATATTAAATGCGATCGCAACGATGGCGCCTAAAGCTGCTCCGGAAGACACACCAAGCGTAGAACCTTCCGCAAGGGGATTTTTGAGCAATCCCTGCATAGAACATCCGCAAAGTGCAAGGGACATTCCGCTTAAAGCGACACATATGACCCTTGGTACCCGTACTGTCATGATCTGAGGAGCAGAAGCGACCTCATATTCATGAACAGTCCCGAATACATGATCCATAAGGTAGTGGATCACATCCGTCCAAGGAAGCTTTACGGTTCCGATCGAAACGCAAAAAATGAACGTAACAAAGACTGCCGCAATGAATGCCAGATATTCCCAATGCGGCAGTTTGTTATTGCTGATTCTATTTTTATCTAACTTATGCAGCTGCATCCTGAACTAAGGAATCCGCAATGAAGTCATTCATCGCTGTGATTCCATCCACAAGCCTCGGGCTTGGTCTGGAAAGTGAGTTGTCCTGGATATTGATGATATCTTCGTTAACAACGGCTTTCAGTTTTTCCCAGCCTGGTCTTGAACAGATTTCTTCTACAGGAGTAGGACCCTCTCCAAAATACATCGTAATGGTAACGATGTAGTCCGGATCTGCGCTGATGACCTGTTCCTCTGAGACTTCCAGCCATCCGGTCTGGTCGCCGAAGATGTTCTCAAGTCCGATCATATTGGCTGCTTCATCCATGAATGTGCCGTTTCCGGCTGCCCATAAGCCCCACTGCAGCGGAGAGACTTCAAAATAAACAGTCTTTCCTTCACCATTGCCTTCTTTTGCTATGGTGTCAAATGCAGATTTCATTTGGGAAACAACGCCAGCTGCCTCTGTCTCTTTTCCTGTAACCTTGCCGATCATCTCTACGCATTCATAAATGCCGTTGATATCCTGCGCATTTGTCATAACGACTTTGATCCCGGCACTCTCAAAAGCATTGATCTGATCTTCCGTCTGAGCCATCATAGTCATGATGACTACATCAGGCTCAAGTTCCAAAACAGCTTCGATATTCGTCTCATATCCGGATTGAACAGCAGGAATATCAAATACCTCAGCAGGATAATCGCAGTACTCTCCGCGTCCCACCAAAGTGTTACCTGCACCGATAGCATACAGGATCTCACAGTCCGATGGTTCCAGCGCTACGACTTTCTCTGCAGGTCTGTCCAAAGTGACCTCCCTGCCAGCCATATCCGTGAAAACGATGGAGGTGTTTTCGGATACTTCGGGAGTCGGATCCTCAGGCGTCTCGACTTCAGGAGAAATCTGACCGCATCCCGCAAGCATAGATGCCATCAATACTAGCACTAACGCCATTGATGACAACGTCTTGATTCTTTTCATATTGTTTTTGACCTCTTTTTGTTTAATACGAATGGTAATATCCGCCGCTCACGCGGCACCGCATCAGAGATCAGCAATTAAAATGCCATGCAATCTGGCCTGCAATGGTATGCTTATCTCAACCCCAGAAGATACATAGATGTGCAGATCGGTCTCCCGGCTTAACTTCTTCCTACTTGGCACCTTCCCGCAGTAAAGCAGTGGTTTCCTCGCCTTTCGTCCATTTCACGGTTACTGGGATAGCTCGACACTTTCAGTCGTATTCCCTCAGTGTGTAGCCACACCGGCATGTCGCCATGCATAAGCACATCACCATTCTATTGCCTATTATTTCACATCTAATTGCTGTTTTCAATGATAGTAGATTGTCTCCATCAAGGAGAAGAAGATGGCTCGAAAGAATATCCCTTCTCCCGTATTCAGCAAGCGGCAGACATAGCGGTAGCCGGTGATGAGATTCTCGTTTACCCGGGCATCTACCGAGAAGCTGTCGACCAGAAAACCGCGGGCAGAGAAGATCAAAGGATTCTCTATCAATCGACTGAGTCGTTAAAATCGATCCTGACCGGAGCAGAAATCATAAAAGGATGATAAGATAAATATTGTGTTTAAAAGAGACGGTCAGGTCATGTGTTTCCTACTTACATAACATTCTTTTTCGTCTGGATCACGATTCGGTTCAGTACGATCACAAATACCTGCCTTCTTCAAAAGGGGCTGACAGCAAACACTGTCAACCCCTTTTTCGATTCCTAAAACATCACAGCCTTTTGTACGATTTGTCGGATACGTTGATGATATAACCTCTACCCGCTGAAGGCTGCCACTCATATCGGTTTTTGTTTTCTACCGGAAACATATGGCTCATGATTGCCGCGACCACCCCTCCGTGTGTGACGATAAGAGTGTCGACACCGGTATCGATCACATCCTGAAGACCTTCTATCACCCTTGCAGTCATCTGTCGGCCGCTTTCCCCTCCAGGCACCTCATTGGATTCGTTGTCTCCTGTGATCCACTTGAGATAATCAGGATCCTCTTTCATTTCTTCATAGGATCTCATCTCAAAGACGCCAAAATCCATCTCACGAAAACGCTGCTCCTCTTCATG
>JAFUBI010000289.1 GCA_017460285.1 Oscillospiraceae bacterium
CAATCCAGCCAAACAAATTCTGTATTCAATAACAAACCATCCACATCAAAGATGACTGCTTTCTTCCTTATCAAAGGACTACCTCCAAACACTACTTATAATCATTCATCCAGGTTAACGCTTGAAAAAATGCCTGCATGCGTCTCCACATGCAGGCATATGACTTATTCTAGCTCAGCAAGGGAAAGGATCAATATCCAAACTTCCACATATACTTTCTCCAGCTCAGCGGATGCTGGCGACGATCGGCCAGAAGGTTATTGTAAACACCAAGGATTCCGTCATAGAAGCCCTGATCAAAATAAGTGGAAACTTCACCAAGTTCGCACATACCGTAATCTGCACCATCGATCACTGTAGTATGGCGGTTGAATTTATCCAAGAATCTGAGAGCTCTTTCATCCAGTTCACGTGTCTTGCCTGTGCTCTTGAGGAACAAATAAGCAGTTTCAGGCTCAGTGATCTCAAATGGTCCATTAAAGAACTCATCCGGATGGATAACACAAGAATTGATCCACTGCATCTCCATGAAGATACAGATAGATTCAGCATGCGCTGCAGCCCAGGCTGTACCAGAACCCATAGTGTAGATGATCTCATCTTTGTAATATTCCATGGAGAATTTGACTGCTTCCGGAACGACTGCTTCAACAGCTTTAGGAAGAAGTTCATTCATTTTTGCCATGCCTTCGACCATCTGATTGTAGACTTCATCATTTCCTTCGACCTGATGAACCAATTCATAAGCGATTTTAAGAGCAATTGCACCTTTTCCTTCTTCATAAGGTGTTCCGTCTCCTACATCTTTGAAGGATATCGTGTAATCTACGATCTTTTCAAGAGGAGTATCTGATTCCAGCTGAAGACCGACTACAGTCGCTCCAAGTTCTTTTGCCTTTTGAGCAGCTTCGACTGTTTGTTTGGTGGTTCCACGTCTGGAGGCACAAACTACCAGGGAATTCTTTCCAACAGCTTTTGGAGGATCGTTTGTAAACTCATGAGCATTGCAATAATTTGCAGAAAGCTTTGCAGACTCACGGGTCACATAGTAGTAAGGTGCATAGAAGCACGCAAGTGAACCGCCGCACCCGGCAAAAGTGATATTAGTGATCTCATTTTTAGCCAGGACCTCTGCGACCATCTTCTTTACGTCAAACATTAGTACTCTCCTTTTCTCATTATCAGCTTTCGCTGTTTTCTTTCGATAACATTATATAACGTATTATTACTAACCGCAATACGAAAGTCTTGTTTTGCGTTACATTTGTCCTGATTCTTTTAGATAACTCTCAAAGAATCTCAAACCCTGCTCATAGGCTTCATCCGCACAGTTTACGTATTGGAATCCCCAAAGTTCCGGAGTGATTCCACCTTTGTAATTGTATTTATCCAGGACAGCAAACCACTCTTTTATCGGGATGTCTCCAGTACCAATGACTTTGCAGTATTGATCTCCCTTTACGTCATTGCAATGGATGTGATAAAGATCTTCTCCAAGCAATTTCACTGTTTCCTCAAAATCCTCTACATGCCAACTAGCCCCGAAATCGATCATCCCTGTGAGATTCGGAAGATTCAATTCCTTTATTGTAGCCTTTATGGCAGCTCCGTCAGGTACCGTTGATGTTACATCTGATTCCAGGATAACTTTCATGCCTAATCTTTCAGCATACTTACAGACACGAAACAGTCCATCCAGTACGAGCTCATGGTATTTTTTCTCTTCCATCTCCTCGTCTGTGACAAAGCCACCCATGATCTGCAAAGCTTTCGCACCCAGTTCATACCCTTGTTCCAAAGCGCGTTCGTAATATCTCATAGACCTTTCTCTGGCGAAAGGATCTTCGGTAGCCATGGTGATCGGGTATAAGCACTGCTCTGCCGTGATGATCATCACTTCAAGATTTCCGTTGTCCAGTTTGCGCCGGATCTCTCTCGCCTCACCAGGAGTATAGTCATCTACATACATGTGAGGTGACGCAGCATAAAACTCGATCTTATGAATGTCAAACTTATTCATAGAATCTATAAAGTAGGAAAGAGGATGGCGAGTATAGTGAAAATTGCATCCGTAAAACTGTTCTCTCTTCATCGTATATTCCCCCCTACTCTGCTCTGCTTCTTAGGAACTCTAGGCTCTGTCTCATCGCATCCTCGCAGCATTTTTTGTAACGAGAACCCCAAAGTTCTGGCGTCAGTGTTCCTGTATACCCATGTGCTGCCATAATCTCCAGATCTTCCTCCAACGGTAGTTCTCCCGTACCGGGAATCAGACAGTGCTGGGGGCCGATCGCATCTATAAAATGCATATGTTTTACGTGAGGTGCCATCTTTACCAGTGCGGTTTCAAAATCCTCATTAGCTCCCATTAGTCCGTTTGTATCGATCAAAAACTACAAATTAGGACTGTTTATGATATTGATCAAACGGAAAGCAGCCTCTGTGTTAGCAACAGATGTCGTCG
>JAFUBI010000290.1 GCA_017460285.1 Oscillospiraceae bacterium
GAATATCCTGATGAAGTATCAAAGTATTACTGGAAGCTCTATTTCTGGAGTTTGTCCTACTTTATCGGTTCTGTAAGCGACCGAACGGTATCAGCGGTAAAGAACTATATCAATGGGCAAAAAGAAGATTAGCCGATTCACCCACGTCTGACTCACAGAATCACGCGTGGTACTCTCGGCGGTGGATAGAAAACTGAAAGGTATATATACAACGCCAGATAGTACCGGAAGGGAAATAATGCTTTAAATCCTTATAAAGAGCGGGTATAATAGTAAAACGAGCAAGATCCCAGTATAGTCAATGAACATCCAGTCAGCCGGATAGTGAGCGTCATTCCATCGTACTGCAGTCCTTTCTCTCTATTGTCGCTATATCCTGACTGGAAGGGTCAGATATAGGGGCTTTTTTATTTGCGCTCATTTAATAGTTTTAATTTTAAACTAAATGCATCACGTTCAGAAAGATCTGAATGTGGTTTTGGCGTCTTCAAAATGGACGAAAAGTCTGAAGAGGATCTGGCGAATGATCGTTTGAAAGACTATCGATCTCGTCATAGGGTTGATCGGAGCCAAAAGTTCAGAGCCATTTAACTTTTGAACACATGCGACCTTTAATACATTTATATAGGATTTGCCTCAATTAATTACCAGAAAAGGGGAACTCAGCGAATGAGAAAGAACAATATTCGGTTACTAGCACTTATATTGACGATCATGGTGGTCGTCAATATGTTTCCGGTGACAGCCTTGGCGAATGATGAGCCGTTTGCCTCGTCGTCTGTTGATCCAGATGAAACAGTAGTCGAATCTACACAAATGGAGGAAGCCGATTCAAATGGATCGGATAATCCTATTGAGACAGACATGGGCACAGAGGCAGGATCTTCCGAGGACACGGATCCTGTCGATATTTCAGAGGCTGTGAGTTCCCAGGCTGAGGTAGATGTTCCTTCGAACGAGCAAGGGCTTGAGTTGGAATTGACAGATGGATATGTTCTCTCTTCCAAAGCAGCACCCTTCACAGAGCAAAACCGTATAAATGCGCAGGTGTGGCAAGAGGAAGAGATCGGGCGGTACAAGGAAGCAAGAAACGAGAGCGAGGACGATCTTCTGACGGCATCGTTCAGAGGGGATAACGATAAAGCGATACTCCTCGAAGAAGAGACAGAGTTTTGCCTGAGTTGTAACGAGTGGAACGATCTGACATTGGAGTCTTTGACCGCTGAAGGATTAAAACTGTATCTGTCAGATGGAAGTGGACAACTGATAGAAGTCAAGGCAGAACTTCGCCAACTGGAGGGTGAATGCCCCGGGTTGTACTTTCGTACAAATCGCTTGGAAGACCTTCTGCTGACGAAACCGAAACAGGAGACCGGAGCAAGTGCTCGCGGTCCGGTCCTTCGCGCTTCTTCTGCAGGAGAGGTATTGCTCACCGGGGTCAAGGATGGTTTGCGGTGGACAGTGTTGGATAATGGGGATGGGATGTATACGCTTGATGTAAGACCTGAGGAGGGGTCAAACGCAACGGTCGTACCCAAGAATTTTTATGACAGCATCAAAAGTGAGATCAGTGAGTATACGGACGGGCTGACGGATCTCGTTGTCGGCGGCGGGATCACGACTGTAAACGCAAAATCGTTCCTTTCTTCTCCGTTTGTTTCTGTCACTTTCGAGGAAGGCTTTAAAACGATCGCCGGTGATTATTCCTACGATGGAGCTTTTGCAAAATGTACCAACCTGAAGGAGATCCATTTTCCTTCCACGATGGAGACGCTGGGTTACGCAGCTTTTAAGGGATGCACATCCTTGGAAGAGATCGATTTTTCTACATGTCCTTCTCTGAAGAAGATCGAGACCTGCGCTTTTTACCAGTGCAGTGCTCTAAAACAAGTGGATCTTTCCCCGCTGACTTCTCTTACGGAGATCCAATACAACACCTTCAAAGAATGTACGAGCCTGACTTCTGCGGTTTTTCCGTCCGGGCTCAAGACTCTGAATGGGAGCACTTTTGAGGGATGCTCCTCTTTGAAGACCGTAGATATGAGCGAGACGCAGCTTACGGTCATTCAGGACAAGACATTTATGGGATGCAGGGAATTGGAGAGCGTGAAACTTCCTTCCACCCTCCAGGAGATCCGCTCCTATGCATTTTCGAACTGTGAAAAACTAAAGGACATCGATTTCACCTCACTCACAGAGTTGAAGACGATTCGAAAAAGCGCCTTTAGTTATTGCCGTTCCTTCCGTTCAATAGATCTTTCCAACACACAGGTGGAGACGATAGAAGAAACAGCTTTTAACGGTTGTTACGATTACAACCTGAAGGAAGGGGTCACAGAGGTCAAGTTCCCGTCCACACTGAAAACCATAGGAAAAGAGGCGTTCTATTATTGCCCTTATCTGGAAACAGCTGACCTTTCCCAAACACAGGTGACGCAGATTGGAGCCAGCGCTTTTTCCAGCACCTTGTTGAAGGACGTCACGCTGCCGGAAACGCTCACCAGTCTTGGAGCGAATGCATTTAACGCATGGTCCGGTACAGATAAGGCTTATTGTGTAGAGACGATCGATCTGTATGCTGCTGATGGATCCGCATTCAGCGCAGATAGCTTTCCGTTCAAAAACACAAATATGACTCATTTTAAGTCCCTCACCGTCCGGGAAACCGTTGACGTGGTGAAAGGGGATTTCATTGATGGCGCGCTGAATCGAGGAGGAAGTGTATCCTTTGTCGGTCCTAATGATCTTCATGTCAACAAAGGGAGCGTAGAGGGACCTGCAGGAAAAGCGCTTGCCAATATGGACGGCGATTATTATGTGGATGCTGACGGAGTCGTCTATTCTCTGAACAAAGACGGAACAGCGGAGCTGGTATTCGTTCCTGAAGGAGTGACTTCGTTCGTTCTTCCTGAGACCATAACTACCGTGAGCGGTGATACCTATCTGTTATCCAATATCAGAGCATATGCGTTTTCAGAAGCAAAAGATCTTACAGAGGTCACCATCACTAAACCCGAAAACATCACGATCGAACCGCATGCTTTTTTGGACAGCAAAGTTTCTACCGTCAATGGCGAGACAGCGATCGATCCTTCTGAATACGCAGGGGTTTCCGAGATCTGTGATTTCCCGTTGGTCAATCCGGACCCGAGAGCGGAAACAGATCCCAATCCGGACGTGTACCGGAATGGTTATGTAAACGCCATATTGGGATTCTTCGGCGCAGAGACAGACGAGAACAATGTCTACCAACTAAAGACAGGCGAGGATCTCACGTTCGGATTCAACATAGAAGTGGCGGATAACGAGAACATGGAAGGCGGCTCCGTACGGATCTATCTCCTGTTTTCTGATGATAACTATACCTTGGGCAACTACTCTCAGGTAGGAGTTACTTATGAGCTGCCGAATCAGGAGACAGGAAGGACCTTGTACCTTACCGTTCATGACACTCACATACACGGACTTTATTATTACGATGTTACAGGGTGGCTTCCTGCGGATACTTCTTCCAGTTTTACGGTTTTCAATTATCCCAATGCGACAGCCGGAGGAGATCTGATCGTATGGGCTGTACCGATGACGAAAGAAGAACTTGAGGCGAATGATATCCAGACGTTCCCTCGGGATGGACAATACCTCCATGCTCATTGGGGAACACAGAAGTTCCCGTTTTGGATCAAGAAAGAGATGTTTAACAAAGCCACACCTGCACTGGCGGGCGATGGAACGGAAGAGAACCACGTCTATGTAACAGGACTGGATTTCCTTGTTTCCACTGGTCAGAATGGAGCCTCAGATGGCAACGTCGCAGGCGACTTTGTAACACATATGATCGTGCACGATACACTGACGCCTCCTGAGGAGATGATACTTTCTCCCAAAATGCGTGAAGCCATCGAGAACGGTCGGATCCGTGTCGGTACAGTCGACACTTCCTCTCAAAATTCCAGAAGAGGAATAAAGATAGAGGCGCAGTTGGAGGATGGTACCTGGAACACAGTGGCTACCGTCACAGCTCCTTCCTACGGAGGAACGAGTTTGTCCTCCGCTGCTTCATCCGTTAAAGTGTCTGTCGTTCCAGGCACTGAACAACTTCAGTTGCAGGTGGAATGGTATAACACATCACGGAGATGGGATGAAGAGGGCAACTTGTATGCGACGCAGCAGATGCAGAACTCATCGCTTCGTGTGACATACGGAGATCAGGTCTACGAACTTAAAGACTATACTGAGTTTTTGGATGAGAACGGCAATTTGATCCAGAACAAAGTTGGGCGCTTCCACAACGAGGTGGAAAATGACGTTCATTACTCCTATTCCAGTGATGACAAGATCTCTGCAGAAGTGGATACCGCAACGATCCCCCTGAGAGCGGGACTGACGATGTCCAAGAGGGCTACGATCGGCAACTATGTCTCGGCATATTTGGGAAGCCCCTTCTCCTATGAGATCAACATCCAGAATATCGGGATCTTCCCGAACTGGGAACTTGCAGGGGGCAAGGTCACCGATACACTGCTGAGCAATCGTCTTTATCTGCAGCCGAAGGATATGATCTCGCTGTTCAAAGATGCAGATAAAGGAAAATTAGTCGAGATCAAGATCGTAAATGCCGACATCTGCCTCGAGGGAGAGCAGATGATCCACCAGACCGTGTTGGACGTAAATGGCAACGAAGTCGATATCATCGCACAAAGTTCCAGCGGTGAGGGGACCCAATATCCGAATGATCCGAATTATCAGAGAGGTTACGACCCATCTCTCAAGGCATCCGCCGACATCACTTTGCGGTGGAATGAAGACCAGACTCTGATCGAGGTACGGGGAGGGATCGAAGCAGATGTTCAGCCAACTGCTGAAGCGATCCAGGAGTTGTTTGACCGCAGCGGATTTGTGATCGTCCCCAGCACGACCTATACCGTGAGTTGGGATTTTCCGGACAGTTGGAGACTGAATGCTGGCGCAAACTGGAAAGTGTTGCTTCCGGCTCATTTGAAGGACAGTTTTATGCTCCTGGCGCAGGACCAAAGATACTACAGGTTCTCCAGTTCCAGAGTAACAGGAAACTGTATGGAGCCGAACTGGGCTTATGCCTATGCAAAAGACGAGACTCAGAGTCGTTACAAAGCAAAAAATGAGGAGTATGTCATTCTCGATCGAGATTGGACGCTATACAAAACAGCCAAGACTCCTGCCGGAAGTGTAAGCGACAACGGCAGTGTGACAGATGGCACAGTCATTGACTATACCGTTTCCGCGAATCGGGATGGCAACAGCAACAGTGAATCTTATCCTCAAGTTCTTCCTATGACAGATAAGCTGTCTGGCAGTCAGTATCTTTTGTTGCCTGTGGAAGGAAACGAAGAGGTCCTGTTCGATGGAGGACCTTTGTCTGAGGCAGGATTGGAAACGATAGAAGTCGACGGCAAGACCTATTATCGGATGAATAAAGATGGTGTCTGTTCCGGTGTCATGGTCGGTGGAAGATTGGCAGACACTCTGGAGATCAAACGAACGTCAGAAGGCGTGGAGACGCTGATCAAGTGGTATTTCACCTTGGAAGAAGGGGAGAAATACATCCGCTCCAGATCTGTAACTTATAAAGCGATCTGCGATATCCCGGGGAGTGGTGCGCCTATTGGAGCAGACGGACTCTCCTGGATGAACAACATGGCTTGGATCAGCGACCACCAGTCACACAGGATCTACGATACCTTGGGGCTGTTTGCTTCCGGACTCAGCTATGAGAAGTGGATCCTGCAGGATGATGAACTGCTAAAGTACAGTGCTGTCTCAAAGGGGCAGGAAGTCACCTACAAGATCCATATTGCCAATATGGTAGAGACCCCTCTGACCATAGTGGGCAGCCAGATCTATGACGCGCTTCCGCGCACTTACAGTCTTTTCTCCTGGAGCAAAGATAATGTCAAGCAAGTCCGCTATGAAGTCAACAACGGTACCTGTGAGACAGAGGGAGACGAATACTGGTGGATCGATGGCAAGAATCCCAGGTATTCATGGAGTTCTGTTTCCAAAGATTATTTCTATCTGAAGTGGAACAAGGATTTCAGCGTCACTCTCAATGACAAAGACAGTTATCTGGATATTTATGTGACTCTTGTGTTCCCAACAAATACAGACAGCGATGTGTTGTGGGACAATTACGTTTTGACGAACAAGGGCGAGACTCTGGTCAATACCTTCTATCTGAACGGACACGGAAGTGAAGCGACTCACAACTTGGCTGAAAAGAGCCGGGCGGTCATTCGCAAAGGTGTCCTCGATACGGTATGGAATCCGGGTCAAAGGGGAGGCTTCAGCCGCAAAGACCGTTTCAGTTTTTCAAATGCTCCTTCAAACAAAGAGCAAAAGCCGGTCTTCAGTGGAGTCCTCTACTATACAGTCATCTACAACAGCGGTATCTCTCCCCTCTATTTGGAGGACATGGAAGACCATCTTCCAAGAGGTTTCGTTTTCAGAGAAATGGGAAATGCCAGAGCGGCGACCCATCCCGCAAACAACACTTCCTATCCAGGAAGAGGAATGAGCACGAGTTGCCTCACAGAATACTGGGGCGGCGGTCCTTCCGATGCCATGTTTATTCAGGACAACGGCAAGACCGTGACTTACATGAATGCTTCCGTAACAGCTACTGTGACTTCCCCTGCAAACGATACCCAGGGCGATGTGATTTCTTTCTCCTTCAAGAATATCAGCTGGGGAACAAATCCGCTGAAGTACAACGAAAAGCTTGGAAAATACTATTTGGCGCCGGGTGAGGCAGTTCGTTTCTGCTACATGTGCACGGTCGGTCCTGAGGAAGATACGGATGAGATCGCCAACAACATCGTGGCCATGCCGGTATACGATCCATACAATATGGGCGTGGATCTGGAAGATAAAGAGAAGATCGTCTCCTACACGGTAGCGAACGTGCCAAAAAATGACGGCGATGCTTATGTCCTGGAGGAAGATGAAGCAGAAGCATTGGGCTTCGAAAGAGACGGATATAGGCAATGGCTTGCTTCAGATGTAACCGTTACGAGAGGTAAAGTCACACCGGGAATACAAAAGACAGTTGGCGGTACCACATTGGTGAAGACCAATCCGGATTACAAGACCGTTCAGGGATCCACCGGTTACAGTGACTGGAGCAGCAACTACAAGTTCAATTATGGCAACAAGTACAACGGCATGGTCCAGTTGAGTCATGTTATCAACTGGAGGGTGCGAGTATACAACGATACTGTGACGGATCAGCCTACCAATGGCATGATGGGCTTTACTTTGGAAGATACAGTAGATGCTCCGTATGGTTTTACAGGTGAGGTCTATGTCGGTTTGTACAGCGGAAATGGAGAACCGATCTGGCAGCCCAGAAAACTGTTCACGATCGCCAGCAGGAAATGGGGACAAGCACCGGGCATCCAGCTTTTGAATGGTTATTATTCCGACTGGAACTACAGTTCTTTCACCTTAAATTTCAACGCAGCTCCTCTGACAGGCGCTGTGGAGGTTGGACGCAAGTATCGACCGATCTATACAGTACAGCTGCTTCGCGACAAAGACGGGAATGAGACCCTGAAAGTACGCATGGTCGATGATTACTACTCTTTCCTTCCGGATGGTGCTTATATGGAATTCACTTTCCATACGATGTACATGAAGGATCAGCAGGACAATCAGAAACTGTATTTCAATACGGCAACGGTCCATCCGGACCAGTATTACGATCCGGACACGGTGTCCAGAGGAAAGAACCTCACAGATGAGAACGGAGCGGTGATCACTGGTCAGGGACGAGGGGTGTCCAGCACCTCAATGGTCAATATGGTCGGCGGTTTCGGAACTTCGGCAGTAAAAACGGTCACGGAGGTAGAAAAACCATCCAACAGTACTTCTTCCAACAATCTGGACGCCAATTCCATTCGTCTGACCGATAGGGACAGTGTGTTCCGGTACACGCTGGATCTGGATGGCCCGGAAGCGCCGAGAACGTATATTACACGATTGACTGTTATCGATATGCTGCCTGAACCCGGAGATCATGCGCTGATCGTCGAAGATTCCGTTCGAGACAGTGACTTTAAAGTTGGTTTCAATGCGGACGATCTGGATATCCAGATGTGGATCAAAGAGGAAGGAGGAGGACAGGTCGAACTTTCTGAGGATCAATTCCTCGTGGAACTGAGCGAGAAAACGTCCTTTGACGATGAGGACTGGGCGGGAGCAGGAGATGGCTGGATCGCGCTTTCTGAAGCCACGAAAGAGCAGATCTTGAGTGCCAGGACGATCCGTTTCTCTATTCTGGATCCGGATGCCGCAACAAAGATCATGTCTCCAAAGTTCCATCTGCACATCAGTTTTAATGCGGTCGTCGATGATCCGGATGCCGATCCGGGAGAGATCGCTTGGAACTCTTTTGCCTATCGCTATTGGTATGAGTGGCTGGGGACGAAGGTAGAAAAGCCATTGGGAGCTGAGACATTGGCGGTAGGTGTTCAGTACCCGTACCCGCCAGAACTGAAAAAAGTTCTTGTGGATGAAGAAGGGGAACCGTTTGAAGCCCCCAGCAACGCAACTTTTGAGTTCCTGATCTACGAGGGAGCGCCGATATCCGCGCTGGAGGATCCGTCTACACTGTCGCCAAAGCAGATCGCAGATATCCTTGCCGATGGCGAGAGGAAGGTGCTTTATGTCCCGGTATCCGTAGCAAAAGGGGAGCATGAAGGGTCAGCCCCGGATCTCAATAAAGCCATGGTATGGACTTGGGAGGATGGTGACTGGAAGGAAACAGAAGAAAGGTGGCTGTGGAAACAGGGACAGAGTTATACCCTGCTGGAACAGTCCTCCGACCCTGAGAACTACACATTGACTCAGATCATAGGCATAAACGGAAGGACGGAGAAAACCGGTGGAAACAACTTCTCCTTTGTTCACAATGGGGTGCCTACCTATGACGGTAAAAACGGCATTCGCTTGACGGCATACAATCAGCACAACGAACCTCAGTTAGGTGAACTGAAGATCACGAAGAACCTGGAGAGGTTTGCAGGACCGGATGCAGCTACTTTTGTGTTCCAGATCGAAGCTGTTTTGGATGGAAAGAATGTATACAGCAATGTGACGAGCCTGACCTTTAGTGGACCTATGAGCCAAAGTGTGGTGATTACAGGTATCCCGGTTGGGGCAGAGGTCACAGTCACAGAAGTGTACAGTGGTTCAAGATATGAAACGGTTTCCGAACCGGTTCAGACGGCAGTCATTCTTTCCCCTGAAGAAGACGATGCGCCTTGTGAAGTCGTATTCATAAACGATTACGATGACACGGGAAAAGGTGGTCACGGGATATTGAATACATTTAATGCGACAGTCAGCCCGGAGGATCCAGGAGAGTTTGTATGGGATGACTGGGAGAAACCCGACATGAACAATGCTTGAGGAGAGAAAAATGGGAAAAGAAGTGAAGATCCTCTGTTTTATAGCGCTTGCACTGGTATTGATGGTCGGTATCACCCCAGCTTTGGCGTATTTTACAACGAGAGTTTCTGCGAACGGGGGATATACCATTGACCTGACGTCGACGACCAGTATTGACGAAGAGTTCTCAGATTGGGAAAAAAGGATCACGGTGACCAATACGAAAGGAGAGCCGGTCTTTGTAAGAGCCAGAGCTTATGCTGGTTCTGCTATAACTCTTGTTTACAGCGGCGAAGGTTGGAAAGCAGGGGAGGACGGATGGTACTACTACGATTCAGCATTGTCTGAGGGGCAGTCTACGGAAACTCCTCTGTGTGTGCAGATCCAGAATGTCCCTGAAGCGGCGGACAAAGCCTCCTTCAATGTTGCGGTGGTCTATGAGTCGACACCGGTGCAGTATAAAGCGGATGGAACAGCCTACGCGGATTGGACCATGACACTGGATATAGGAGGTAAAGGAGAATGAAGCAAGCCGAAAGATCCAGGATCCTGACTTGGGTGCTCCTCATTTTCGCGCTGTGCCTCCTGATCATCGGAAGTTTGGGCGCAGCCAATGCTCTGCCTCAGATCACGTCGGAATACTATTCCGGTGGTATAGAAATGTATGACATTGGGGTAGAGTTGATCGAGAATGATGTTGTCGTGAGCAGCCGCACATATTCGGAAAATGCCCGTTATGTCTGGGATGAGGAGGATGGAGCGCTCCTTGGCAGCCTTTTGGCAGAAGGAGAGAAGTTCCATCTTGGTCAGGTCTACCGGGAGGAACTCTGTGTCAACAACAGCGGAAAGATAGATGAATATGTTCGGGTCACGATCTATCGTTACTGGCAGGATGCGAACGGCAAAAAGATCACGACTCTTTCCCCTGATCTGATAGACCTTCATCTTGTGACCGGAGGGGATTGGATCAAAGATGAGCAGGCTTCCAGCACAGAGAGAACAGTACTCTACCATACATCAGTCGTTCCCGCAGGGAAAAAGACATCTTTATTTGCGGACAGTCTCTGTGTGAGCGGGGATATACCCTATAAGGTGACACAAACAGAAGAAAATGGCGTTATCACGACGACATATGATTATGAGGGCGTGACCTTTCAGGTAGAGATCACAGTAGATGCCGTTCAAACACACAGCGCTGAAGAAGCGATCCGTTCTGCCTGGGGCAGAAAAGTGACCATCACAAATGATCGCTTGAGTTTGAGTTGAAGGAGTGTACAAGATGAGGAAAAGGATCTTAGGAATTTTGTTAGTCTTGTTATGCATGATTCATCTCTCCCCGGTTGCATCGGCAGACCACCTTTCCGGAAAAGAGGGATGGAATGTCGCATATACCGCAGGCGGAAAGCTGGAGAGCAATTTCCATACGGATGAATACAGCGATTCCATCAAAGGACTCCAGCCAGGGGACGATATCACTTTTTCGATCACTTTAAAAAATGAAAATGCGCAGGACGCAGATTGGTACATGACAAACAAGGTGATCCATTCTTTGGAGGATGAGAGCAAGTTTGAGTCCTCAGGTGGTGCTTACACCTATGTTTTGACCTATACTAGTCCATCGCAGACAAGAGTTCTTTTTTCCAGCGATACAGTGGGCGGTGAAGGAGAACATCCTTCCGGTGTAGGTCTTCATGGGGCGACGAATGCGTTAAAAGACTACTTCTATTTGGATACATTAAAGCATGGGGAGACGGCACAAGTTACCCTGAAAGTCGCTTTGGAAGGTGAGAGCCAGGGAAACCGTTATCAGGATACTCTCGCAGATCTGACGATGAATTTTGCGGTAACGCCTCATGGAAGCGATACAGTAAGAACTGTAGTAAATACCGGGGATGACGCACAGTTGTTTCCGCTGTATCTCGCGATGATGCTCAGCGGGGCAGGTATCCTTGTTCTGACCATGTTAAAAACACGACAAAGGAGAAGTGAACATTAAGATGAAGAAAATGTTTTGCATTCTTGTCGGAATAGTACTTGTCTTTTGTATGACAACACATGTAATGGCTGCAGATGATGGATACACCTATACGATTCGTGTTTTTGCGGGTAATATGGGGAAGATCAATGGCGAAGAGGTCTTGGTATTCCCGGGTATGACCTATGGCGAAGAATGGAGTTTTGATATCAACCAAGTCCAGCCTTCGAACGGGAAATACTATGTGAAAGGTATTAGAGAAAGCGGTTTGGACAATGATGCGGTATCTCCCGCAGCATTCCAGGTCCACGGAGACATGGATTTTGTTGTGGCATATGGGATCAAGGGAAACGAAGTTGCCTATACGGTTCACTTTGTCCGAAGCAGCGATGGGAGCGTTTTAGCAGATCCTGTCACTTATTATGGAAATGTCGGGGATAAACCTGTTGTCGCCTGCAAATTCATTGAAGGTTACTATCCGAAGTATTACAACATCACAGGAACATTAAGCGAAAATGCGTCCGAGAACGACTTTGTGTTTCAGTACGATCTGTCTCCGACAACAACTGCACAGAGTGCTCCTTCCGGTGTTTTACCTGCCAGTCCTTCCACTGCGCAGGGAGGAACTAAAGATCCGAATGGCTCAGAGGATCAATCAGAAAACGGGAAAGAGCAGCAGAGTGACCAATCCCAAAGCGGTCCTGGGGAGATACTAGATCTGGATCCTCCTATGGCGGGCCCGGGAGATCCTGTAGTGGAGGAACAGTCAAAATCAGGCGGGCTGTCTACCCAATGGCTGGTTGGGGGAATAGGTGCAGTTGCCGCTGCTTTGTTGGTTCTGTTTGTTGTCACATCTTCCCGGAGAAAGAAAGACGAGTGATCAGGTAAGCAGGACAAAATGCGTGAAGAGGTCTGGACAGTTTGCCGTGTTCAGACTTTTTTCTTGTCATACCGGTCGGTGTTATTCTCAGGGAACTTGTCGTGAAACGGGTTTTTCTCTATAATGTAGTAACATGGAAAAAGATAAACAAAAGTATATTCGCAACTTCTCCATCATCGCTCATATCGATCATGGAAAGTCCACCCTGGCAGACCGCATCCTGGAGTTGACGGGGTCTGTTTCGTCGCGCGATATGCGCGGACAGCTGCTGGACGGCATGGATCTGGAGCAGGAGAGAGGCATCACCATCAAGGCGAGCGCTGTCTCTCTGGAGTATAAGGCGAAGGATGGGAACACATACGAATTCAACCTCATTGATACTCCTGGACATGTGGACTTCAACTATGAAGTTTCCCGCTCGCTGGCTGCGTGCGAAGGCGCGATCCTGATCGTGGACGCTACGCAGGGCGTGGAGGCACAGACACTGGCCAACGCTTACCTCGCTGTGGACAACGATCTGGAGATCCTCCCTGTCATCAACAAGATCGACCTGATCTCTGCTGATCCGGACCGGTGCAAGATCGAACTGGAGGACTTCGTGGGGATCCCGGCAGAGGACGCGCCTCTCATTTCCGCTAAGCTGGGAACCAATGTGGAGGAAGTGCTGGAGCGTATCGTTTCGGATATCCCGGCTCCAAAGGGAGATCCCAACGCGCCGCTGAAATGCCTCATCTTTGATTCCGCTTATGACAGTTATAAAGGTGTCATCACCTATATTCGTGTCTTTGATGGATCTGTTCGTCCGGGGGACCGCATCCGCATGATGGGTACCGGGGCTGAGTTCCAGGTGGTGGAAGTGGGGCATATGAGAGCCCTGAGCCACGAGCCCTGCGATGAACTCACTGCCGGCGAAGTCGGATATATCACTGCCAGCATCAAAAATGTGGCGGATACCCGTGTGGGTGACACTGTTACCCTTGTGGAGAACCCGTGCAAAGAAGCACTTCCTGGATACCGTAAGGCTGTGCCTATGGTGTTCTGCGGCATCTACCCCGCAGACGGTGCGGATTATGAGTCTCTGAAAGATGCCCTCGCGAAACTGTCCCTCAACGACGCGTCTCTGTCCTTTGAACCGGAAACCTCAGGAGCGTTGGGCTTCGGCTTCCGCTGTGGTTTCTTGGGGTTGCTTCACCTGGAGATCATCACGGAACGTCTGGAGCGGGAATTTGACCTGGATCTCATCACCACGATCCCGAGCGTTGTGTACCGGATCACGCTCACCAACGGAGAGGTTTTGGAGATCGACAATCCCACATCCTATCCGGATCCCGCGACCATCGCAAAAACGGAAGAACCGGTGGTGGATGCTCACATCTTCACCCCAACGGATTATGTAGGACCCATCATGGACTTGTGCCAGAACAGGCGCGGTATCTATTACGATATGCAGTATCTGGACAAGACCCGTGTGGATCTGCACTATGAACTGCCTTTGGCTGAGATCATCTATGACTTTTTCGACGCTCTCAAGAGCCGCACGAAAGGGTATGCTTCTTTCGACTATGAGATGAAGGGATATAGGGAGAGCAAACTGGTGAGGTTGGACTTTCTCATCGCCGGAGATCCTATCGATGCGCTTTCCTTCATCATCTTTGCGGACAACGCTTACGCGAGAGGACGCAAGACAGCAGAAAAACTGAAGGAATATATCCCGCGTCAGTTGTTTGAAGTCCCGATCCAGGCGGCGGTAGGCGGAAAGATCATCGCCCGCGAGACGGTAAAAGCGCTCCGGAAGGATGTTCTCGCCAAGTGTTACGGCGGAGATATCACGAGGAAAAAGAAACTGCTGGAGAAGCAGAAAGAGGGAAAAAAGCGCATGCGCAAGTTCGGCAGCGTGGAAGTCCCGAGCGAAGCGTTCACAGCTGTCCTGAAGTTGGACGATTGAACCGAAAGAAGAATACTGGCACCCCCTGGGATGGCTCCATCCCGGGGCTTAAGGTGTGTATGAGGCATAAGATCATGTTTAGAAACTTATTCAAAAGAAAGTCATCCGGAGTCAGTTGGATCGTTGCCGGTCTGGGAAATCCGGACACGAAATACGATGGGACCCGGCACAACATGGGATTTCTCGCCCTGGATTATCTTGCGGAAAAGCGTGGCGTTCCGATCACCCGCAGCAAGTTCCAGGGACTCACCGCGACGGTGAAATACGGGGATCAGCAGGTGCTGTATCTCAAACCTATGACCTACATGAACCTCTCTGGAAACAGTGTTGGTGAAGCGGCAAGATTTTACAAGGTCCCGGCAGATCATGTTATCGTCCTCTGCGACGACATCACCCTTCCGGCTGGAACGATCCGCCTCCGGGACAAAGGATCCGCAGGCGGTCACAACGGTCTTAAGAGCATTATCTCTCAATTAGGTGGAGACGGTTTCCTCCGAATCAAGATCGGTGTCGGCGGAAACGCTCCTACCGGAGATGAACTGGTGGATTTCGTCCTCAGCAAGCCTTCAAAAGAGGAGATGGAAGCGGTACGGAACCGCTATCCGGACATCGACGGTGCAGTAGATCTCATGATCCAGGGAAACTTCAGTTTGGCTCAGAGCAAATATAACGGAAAAGGGAAGTAATCTATGACCATCCTCCAGGAACTGGCGCAAAGCGAACCCATAAGGAACCTCTGCAGTTCGGTAAAGAAGCCGGGCAAGGCAGCGGCTCTTTTTGGCGTGCACAAGATCCATCGCACCGTGATGGCGGCAGCGTTTGCTTTGGCGTCGGAGAGACCGGTCATCTTTATCTGCGACAGCGACGGAGACGCCTACCGGGCGGCGGAAGATATGCGTGCTTTGGGATTGCCAGAAGTAGAGGCGCTCCCGTCCAGAGAAGTCACGCTGCTGGATGTGGAGGGCATCTCCCACGACGAGGAGATCGCCAGACTCACAGCCTTGGGAAAAGCAGCGAGGGGACAACTCAAGGTCGTCTGTTGTTCGGTGGAAGCGCTGTGCCTGCTCACTATGCCGAAAGAGATCTATCTCACGAGAGGCATCGTTCTGGAAAAGGGCGGGGAGGCAGAGATCCGACAGTTGAGCGCGCAGCTCATCTCTGCTGGATATACCCGCTGCGACCGTGTGGAAGGGCGTGGGCAGTATGCCCAGAGAGGCGGCATTCTGGATGTGTTCCCTGTGGATCGGGATCTTCCTGTCCGAGTGGAGTTCTTTGATACTGAGATCGAGAGGATCTCCGAATTCGCCATCGATACCCAGCGCAGGACCGTAGACAGGACACGCTGCGAGATTCCTCCGGCGAGGGAGATCTCCCTTGGGGAGAATGCTGTCCAGCGGATCGAGGAATTCGCGAAGCGGATACCGGACGGACAGCTCGCCTTGGCAGTGAAGAGGGATCTCATCGAGTTGGAAGAGGGGATCCTGCCGGTCTGTACGGACCGCTACCTCGCCGCCTGCTACGATGCGCCTGAGACGATCCTGGATTATCTGCCGGAGGCAGTCCTGTTCCTGGCGGAGCCCAAGGAACTGGAAGACCGGTACAGATCTCTCATGGAGAGATATACTTTCGATCTGGAATCCCTAGCTGGGAATGGTATGTACCATCCTGTTCTCGGCAGGTTCTACGCGGATTATTCCGAAGCGGTATCCGGAAGGAACCGCGTCCTTTGCGATGTCTTCCCGAGAGCAGTGGGAGATATCCCGCTGGAGACCATCGTCAACCTGAATTCCAATGCGGTCCCCAGGTGGGCTGGGGAGGTTGCTGTCCTCAAGGAGGACCTGCAGGGGTATCTTTACGCGGGATACCGTGCAGTCGTCCTGGCGGGAACGGATCGCGGGGCGAAAGCCCTCTGTGACGATCTCATATCCGAGGGGATTTCTGCGGAAACAGCGGGGGAAGGATTCCCGGCAGCCGGGAAGGTAGCTGTCCTGAAGGGAACGCTCTCCTCCGGTTTTGAGATCTCCCCTTTAAAACTCGTGCTCATCACTTCCTCCACCGAGACAAAACAGGTGAGACGTCCTTCTCAGAGACCTAAGAAAGCCTCGGAGGCGTTCGGAAGTCTGGAGGATCTCAAAGTCGGAGATTATGTCGTGCACCGGAATCACGGGATCGGCATCTTTGACGGCATCAATCGCATAGACCACCACGGATTCGTGGCGGATTACATCAAGATACGCTATCGGGACGGGGATACACTGTATGTCCCTGTCACCGGTCTGGATATGGTCACACCGTACATCTCCTCCAAAGATGACGGCAAGGTGACCCTGGACCGCCTGAACTCCGGCGAATGGCAGAAGACGAAACAGAAAGTCTACCGCTCTGTCCGGGAGATGGCGAAAGAACTCATCGAACTGTATGCCAAGAGAGAGAAGACGGAGGGCATCCTCTTCTCCGAAGATACGGACTGGCAGAGGGATTTTGAACTTCGTTTCCCCTATGAGGAGACGGATGACCAGCTGCGCAGCAGCGACGAGATCAAAAAGGACATGCAGTCCAGAAAACCCATGGACAGGCTTCTGTGCGGGGATGTGGGCGTAGGAAAGACAGAAGTCGCTCTTAGGGCTGCTTTCAAGGCGATCTCGGACGGATATCAGGTGGCATTTCTTGTGCCTACCACGATCCTGGCGCTGCAGCACTACCGCACGATCCTGGAGAGGATGGAGGCATATCCCATCAAGGTGGCTATGCTTTCGAGATTTGCTTCTCCCAAAGAGATCAAAGCAGGGATCTCCGGTATCCGCAATGGCTCGGTGGACATTGCTGTAGGTACCCACAGGCTTCTTCAAAAGGATGTGGAATTCAAAAAACTGGGACTGCTCATCGTGGACGAGGAGCAGCGCTTTGGCGTGGCACACAAGGAGAAATTGAAGGAAAAGTTCCCCAATGTGGATGTCTTGACGCTTTCAGCTACCCCTATCCCGAGGACCCTCAACATGGCGATGTCCGGTATACGGGACATGAGCGTCATAGAGAATCCTCCGGTGGACAGGCACCCGGTACAGACCTATGTGGCGGAGTACGACGAGTCCACGGTGAGGAACGCCATCCGCAGGGAGTTGAGCCGTGGCGGACAGGTGTACTATCTGCACAATCGGGTCGAGACTATAGATCGTACGGCGGACAAGTTGCGCACAATGATCCCCGAAGCGAGGATCGAGGTGGCGCACGGACAGATGAACGAGGAAGCGCTGTCAGAAGTCTGGAAGAAACTGGTGGAAGGCGAGTGCGATATTCTGGTCTGCACCACCATCATCGAGACCGGCGTGGATGTCGCGAACTGCAACACCCTCATCGTAGAGGACGCAGACAATCTCGGATTGGCGCAACTGTACCAGATCCGGGGAAGGGTCGGAAGATCCAGTAGGAGAGCTTATGCCTGGTTCCTGTTCCGCAAAGACAAGATCTTAACTGAAGTCTCTTCCAAGAGGCTGGCAGCCATCCGAGATTTCACTTCCTTTGGGTCCGGATTCAAGATCGCCATGAGGGATCTGCAGATCCGCGGTGCGGGAAGTGTGCTGTCCGCGAGACAGAGCGGTCATATCCAGAATGTCGGGTATGACACTTATGTGCGCATCCTGGAACAGGCTGTGCGGGATGAACAGGGACTGCCTGCACCCGAGACGGAAAAGGAATGCAAGATCGATCTTCAGATCTCGGCATACATTCCGGACAGTTACATCGAGGACAACGAGAACCGCATAGAGATGTACAAGCGGATCGCGGACATCACATGTAAAGAGGACTACGACGAAGTGGTGGAGGAGCTCCGGGATCGGTTCGGACCTCTTCCGGAGCCTGTACGGCTCCTGTGTTCCGTTTCGTCCGCCAGGGCAAATGCCGCAAGGCTCGGCATCTACGAGATCCGTCAGCAGAGAGACTCTGTTTTGCTTTATTGCGATGCTTTCACATCGGAGCAGATCAAGAATGCTGTCTCGGAACTTCCGGGAAGGGTATACTATGCCGCGAGGGGCAAGAAGTATCTCGCCATCGATCTCAGGACCGGGGAAGAACCTTTGGAGTCTATATTCAAGATACTGGATGTTTTGCGTGAGACGGCAAAACAGGAAAAAGAGAAGGAAAACACATGATCAACATCGTATTGTTGGAACCACAGATCCCTCAGAATACAGGAAATATCGCCCGCACCTGCGCCGCGACCGGTTCCAGACTTCATCTGGTGAAACCGATGGGCTTCACAGTGGACGACAAGAAACTGAAGAGAGCCGGATTGGACTACTGGCATCTTCTGGATATCACATACTACGAGAGCACCAAAGAGTTTTTTGAGAAGAATCAGGGCGAGATGTATTTCTTCACGACCAAAGGAAAAAAGATCTACTCCGATGTCTCTTATCCGGACGGATGTTATCTGGTGTTCGGACGGGAGGATCGGGGGATCAATGAGAAGATCCTCGCTGCCAACTATGACCGGTGCGTCCGGTTTCCCATGTTGGATGATGACAGCGCGAGAAGTCTGAACCTGTCTAACTCGGTGGCGATCGGTGTGTATGAAGCGCTGCGCCAACAGGGGTTTGCCTCCCTTCGGACCGAGGGGCAATTGACGGGAAGGGAAGAACCCGATATCCTTTAGTTATACTGGGTGAGTATTGGAACTTGAGGTGTAAGTTTTCACATGAGTAAAAACAAGACAACAGGGAACAACAGAGACTACCAGCGCGACGTGGAGCGCACGCTCCGTGGGTGCACGGTGGATGCTTTTGTGTGGGGAGGTATCGCGGTGATCTTCCTTGCCGCAGGGCTCTACTCCGTGATCGCCGGCTTGCCGGGCGAGTTTGACCGCTATCGGCAAAGCGCCATGCTGCTGTGTTTCACCGCTTTTCTCGCAACAGGAGCAAAATGTCTGCAGTCCCTGTCGGAGCGCACTGCGATCCAGGATGTCGTTCAGGAGTCTGTTTATGCCGTCATGATGACGCAGAAACAGCAGAACAAGATCTTTCGCACGGTAGGGTGGCAGAGTTTCCTGGAGCATCTCACTTATTTCCTGTTTGGCGCTGTTCCGGTGACAGGTATCATGTTATATCTGTATTACACGACAAGGGATACCAGTCCGCTGTTTGCCATGGGCATATTGGACGGATTGCTCCTTTTCGGGACGCTTCTGGCATATGGATTGGATGTCGGGAGACTTTCCTCCAGAGATGGATTCTGTACAGTTTCCGAGCAGGGAATCATCGCTGCCAATGAGATCCTTCCTTTCTCAGCGAAGGATGGCGATGTCCTGAAACTCGTCTCCTATGACGATATCTACGAGCTCATCTTCCGCAGGAAGTGTTTCCTGGGGATACTTAGAAAATATACCTTTCCCCTTCCTAAAGGTGGAGTCCTGAGCAAAGCGGTAGACGGAAAGACGGAAGAGGAAGTCCTCCTTGAGGCGTTCCGTCTGATCGAAGTTCCTGTTCAGGATGCAGTGACACAGGAAGAACAACCTTCCGAGCAGGAGAAAGAGGAGCAGATCCCTGAAGCAGTGATAGAAGTCCCCAATGTCTTGCCTGAAGTGACCGAAGAGGTTACGGAAGAGGAAACGGAAAAGGTGGTTGCTGAATCCTATCGGGATCTTCTCACAGCCAGGATCCAGGAAGAACCTGCAGCATTGGAAGAGGAACCTGAAGGTACGATTCCGGAAGAAGAGACAGAAGATCCTACAGAAGAACTTGCGGAAGAGATCCCGGAAGAAACGACAGAGGCTGCTCCTGAAGAAGAACCATCTGCACAGGAAGAAGATGAGGAAGAAAAAGATCTGCCTGTGGTGACTCAGAATACGGAAGAAGCAGAAGAGACAGTTTCTAAGGAAGAGGATGAGATTCCCCAACGGATGCAAACGGAAGAGGAAAAGGAAGAATTCACCTCCATCTTCACGAGAGAGGAAGAGGAGCCTACTCCTGTCCGGTCTTCCGCCTGGCTGAAAAGGGCAGCTGCTATCGCTGCAGCTGTGCTGCTCGTCGCTCTGATCTTCGTGTTTGTCCACGGTACGAAAAAGACGCCGGAGCCTGTCCCCAGTACGACCCCTTCACAGAATCAGCCAACTCCTTCTGTGAAACCCACGGAACCGATCCCAGGAAAAGAGGACGGTGCATTCGTGGATGAGACTCCAAAATCCGAACTGCAGCAGGATGAAAATGGTATCTGGTACGCTGTTGTCGGTGGAGAGGAGATCATTCTTGTCAATAAAGAGCACCCTCTTCCTTCAACCTATGTTGGTAAGAGCGAGGAAGCAAGTCGAGCGCTCAGCGATATGATACAGGCAGCCAGCAACGAAGGCGTAAACATCGTTTTTGTTTCCGGCTACAGAAGTTATGACCTGCAGACCGGTTTGTATGCCAACAAGGTAGCGCAGATCGGAGAACCTGCCGCCGCATACTGGGTCGCTCCTCCCGGAACATCGGAGCACCAGACGGGACTGGCATTCGATGTCAATGAGACCGGAAATGACGAAGCGCTCCTCAACACGGGGTTCGAAGACACAGAGGCGTTCCGTTGGCTGGAGAAGCATTGTTCAGAATTTGGCTTTATCCTTCGCTATCCGAAAGGTGCAAGGGATATTACCGGTTTCAACTATGAGCCGTGGCATTACCGTTATGTCGGTAAAGAGGCGGCACAGCAGATCATGGAATCGGGAGTCACGTTGGAAGAGTACCTTGGGGTATATATTCCGCAGGAAGGATGACAACAAATAGTTAAGGCCGTCGCAGATACTGCGGCGACCTTTTGGAAAGTTAGGAGCATTTGCTGTGATACGCGTATTGTTTTTGGATGTGGATGATACTGTCCTGGATTTTGTCGGCTTCACCAAAGAGACGATGAAATCGGGATTCCGAAAATTTGGGTACCCCGAATATGGGCCGTGGATGTATGATACCTTCCACGAGGTGAACGGCGGTATCTGGAGAGATCACGAAAAAGGTCTGATCACTTTTGAGGATATACAGAGGACTCGTTGGACCAAAGTTTTCCACGCTCTTGGTTTTGAGGGGGACGGTCCGGAGTTCGAGAGTTATTTTCGCTCCTGCCTGCATGAGAGCGGTTTGCTGATCCCCGGTGCAAAGAAAGCGCTGGAACACTTGAGCGAAGATTATCTGCTGTTTGCCGCAACGAATGGACCGGATGAGCAGCAGAAAAATCGCTTGAGAAAAGCAGGTGTTTTGAAACTGTTTTGCGGTGTGTTCACATCGGAAGCGATAGGCGCGACAAAACCGAGCGCTGAATTCTTTGATGGTTGTATCGAAATAGTAAATGGTTATATGAAGGAACACGAACTCCCCAACATCCATAAGGATGAGATCCTGATGGTGGGCGATTCCCTAACTTCGGATATCGGAGGGGCTGTTGCATACGGTTTGAAGAGTTGTCTTTTTGATCCCACCGGGGAAAAATTCGGGAAAATAGAAGGAACAGATTACGAAGTTAAGAACTGGAGTGAGATAACGGATGTCTTGAAGAAATAAGAGCCGTTCAATTTATTGTGGTGAAATGAGAAGTGACTGTCATGGACATGTGTAAGGGATCATTAGACTATTATTTAAACCATTCATTTCGATTGGAGATCCTCCCCGATTTAGACGAAGGTGGTTATATTGCTAAATATCCAGATTTGCCCGGCTGTATCACGATGGGAGATACGGTCGACGAAACGATTGCAAATGCAGAAGATGCGAAAAAGGAATGGATTAATGCGGCATTGGAAGACGGAGTAAGGTTTTGAGTTTGAGTGAGACATCTAAATCTGCAAATATAACGAAACACCTGGTACTAAGCTGTTGAACTGAGAACCAGGTGTTGTTGTTTTGTGTTGAACAGTTTAGTTGGAAGGAATTTGTGCCAAAGGCAGGCATACCGCTACTTTGAACAGATCTCCATCCAGAGAGAGGGAGAGTTTTCCGCCCATCAACTCTGTAAGGGACTGAGCGATGGAAAGACCCAATCCGCTTCCTTCTGTGGAACGGCTGGCGTCCCCACGGACAAAACGTTCGAGAAGCTCCTCTGCGGAGATACCCAGTGGATCTTTGGAGATGTTTTTCAATTCCAGATAAGCTGTAGTGGGATCTTTGGAAAGGGAGAGATAGACACGTGTGCCGGTGAGAGAATACTTCAAGGCGTTTTGCAGTAGATTCTCCAGAACACGGCTCAATTGACCCCCGTCTGCCAGGGCGACTACAGGCTGATCCGGATTTTGCTGCAGGAGAGAAAGATTTGCCTGAGCGAATCTTTCCTGATATTCCCCACATATCTGAGAAACGAACTCACAAAGATCGATCGGTTCAGAAGAGAGGGTGATCGCGCCGGAAGATGCTTTGGAAGCATCGATCAGGTCTTCGGTCATCTTTTTCAGTTTTTGGGACTGTTTATCCAGAATATCAAGGTATTCTCTCGCGTTTCCTTCGGGCAGATCTTCCTTCTTCAGGAGGTCGACATAATTCACGATATTGGTGAGAGGCGTTCTCAGGTCGTGGCTGACATTGGTGATGAGTTCCGTCTTGAAGCGGTCGCTCTTGAGTTGCTCCGATACAGCAGCCTGAATGTTTTGACCTACCTGATTGAGGTGTGTTCCGTGCTCCCGCAGATCCGGCCACAGGGAGGAGGTGTCTATCGTGTGAAGGAGATTTCCTTTCGCCAGTTCTTTCCCGGCATCTTTGAGCTCAGAAAGCTGGGAGCCCAATAGGGCAAGGGCGATGAGAGCAACGGCATCCAATGCTCCGACTAGGATGATGCCGATCATGTCTCTTTTGAATCCTGCGAGGAAGTTTAAGCCCACGAGCAGCGCTCCTGCCAGGAGACCTTTCCAGGAGAAAGGGATCCCCTTGCACGCATTGACCAGAAGGGAAAGAATCCTGTAGATCAGTGTGTTGCTGATGAGCGTTCCTGCCTTGAGCCTCGCAGCAGATGTGTAGATGAGGAACAGCGCTAAAAGGAAGCCCACGATGGCGGTTGCCAACGAGAAAAGAATGGCGATCTCTGTGGACTCGATGCTGTTCTTCATGAGTTCACGGTATGCGACCGCGAGGAACAGCAAGATGCCTGCTGTCAGGACGATAAGGATATCGAACGGGATCTTGTGAAGCCCTGTGACATCAATGCCGGATACCTTTTTGGAGTGACCAGCAGAGGAAAGAAGCAAAGCAAGAAAGATCAGTGACAGTGTGCCGCAGACAGGCAGAAGGATCTCAAAGACAGTCCTTTCGCCGAGCAACTGATAGATCTGGTAGACCCAGTAAGCACCATCTTTCCACTGGACTGGAACGCGGAGGTAACCCTGAAGAGACAGCCTCGCCATTCCGTCCGCGTCCGATGAGAGGTGGTGTGTCTCAGTGAATCGTTGAGCGTTCTGGTTGTATTCCGTATTCAGATAGATGTTGATGGCGGTCACGTAACTCTGGCTTTCTTTTGTCAGATCGTACAGGATATCACCGCTATCAGAAAGGACACGGATCCCCATTCCCTGAGGAAGATTGATCCCGTTGAGGGTCTCTCCTTCACAGATCGAATCCACGATATAAGTGGACAGTCTGCTAAGATGTTTTTCCATCCATTTTCCTGCCAGACCGCTCTGACAGAAAGAATAAAGACCGTCGCTCCAGTGATTTCTTTCATCCATTTCCAGGAAGGCACCGCTGACGATAGTCAGTAGAAAAGAAGCGCACAGAAGTACGGTCAGAAAGATCTTGTAGGATTTTTTACGTTTCATAATATTTCTCCGATTCGAGAGTGGCTAACTCTCCAGTTTGTAGCCTTTTCCCCAGACGACCTTCAGCAATCTGGGATTTGTTGGGTCCGGTTCGATCTTCTCACGCAGATGCCGGATATGTACCGGGATCGAGGCTTCCGCTCCGAAGGGGTCTTCGTTTCGGATCATCTGATACAGTTCTTTGGAGGAGAACACCTTCCCCGGGGACTGCATCAAAACTTTCAGGATGTCATATTCGGTAGGTGTGAGAGACAAAGCCTCGCCAAAAAGGGTGACTTTCTTGGCATCATCGTCCAGCAGCAATCCTCCGACCGACATCGTGACTGAAGTAGTTCCGTTGAGGGTCGTGTATCTGCGGAGCTGGGCTTTGACACGCGCGAGGAGCTCCATAGTATTGAAGGGCTTGGTGACATAATCGTCTGCGCCGATGTTCAGACCGAGTACTTTATCCATGTCCTCGCTTTTTGCGGTGAGGAAAATGACCGGGACGTTGCTGAATTTGCGAAGCTGGATCGTTGTCTCGATCCCATCCATCCCGGGCATCATGATGTCCATGAGGACCAGATCGAAATGTCCCTGTTTCATCGCTTCCAGAGCGCCCTGTCCGGATGCGGTCTCTGTCACATCGTAACCTTCGCCCGCCAGATAGATGCCGAGCGCTCTCCGTATGTCTTTTTCATCGTCGCAAACCAGGATACGATACATGGATAATTCCTCCGTGAGTTTATTGTAGGAAAATCGGATTTAAGGAAAAAGGGAGAATCATTTAAGAAACGTTTAAAACTTGGATATAGTCTAACACAAAAAGCTTCCCCCGGTATTGCCGGAAGAAGCTCTGACTGTAAAAGGATCAATACATCTTTTTCTTGTCGAAATATAGATACACGATATAACTCAGGAGGATGGACAGCCCGATGATCAGCGCAAAAGCATAGCGGCTGGTGGCGAGGGGCATTCCCTCCAATGCGAGGTTCATTCCATAAGCGCCGAAGACGATGTTCGGGATGGAAAGAACAACAGTCGCTACCGCGATAAATTTCTGGACCACGTTCATATTGTTGGAGATGATCGATGCGTAGGCGTCCATCATCCCGTTCAGGATCCCGCTGTAGATCTCAGACATCTCCAGAGCCTGATGGTTCTCGATGATGACATCTTCCAACAGTTCCTCGTCCTCCGGATAGCGCTTGATGGCTGCTGTCTTGGTGACTTTGTCCAGGAGGACATCCGTCGCCTTCAGAGATGTTGTGAAGTACAGCAAACTCTTGCCAAGCTCCATCATGTCGATCAGCGCGGAGTTTTCGGTGGAATCGTGGAGGGATTTCTCAAGAGTCTCGCTCTGCTTATTGATGGAACGCAGATAGCGGAGATAGAGTTTCGCGTTCGCGAACAGGATCTGGAAGATGAATCTGGATTTCATGTGGGTGCTGAACTGACTGGCTTTGCGCCCAGTGAACAGGTTCAGCAGAGGGGTGTCTTCCAGACAGACGGTGATGATTGCTTCCTTGGTAAGGATCACACCGAGAGGGATCGTGACGTAGCGGTTCTTGTCGTTGCGAACCTCAACAGTCGGGATGTCGACAAGGATCAGAGTGTAATTGTCTTCCACATCGATACGGGATGTCTCCTCTTCGTCCAATGCAGCCGCAAGGTCATCCGGATCGATATCGTACAGTTCCTGAATGACTTCACGTTCTTCCTCAGAGGGGTTTGTCATGCAGATCCAGCAGTCCTTGACCGGTTCAGCGACGATATCGGTTACTCCATCCTGTGTAAGGTAAATCTTTGTCAAAATGTTCTCCTCCTTCTGAGACCCGGAAACGGGCATCAGAAGTGTCCCGGTTCCGGTTATTCTTTTTTGTAATGACTTCGCCCGGGATCAGAATCCATTTTTGTTCCTCTTTCTTAAAATGAGAGTTGATAGCACCTTACCAATTATAAACGGAAAAAAGCGAGAAAAAAACAGGTTTTTTCAAGCAAAACAGGTCAGTTTTTAGAAGTTTTGCTCTCTTCGATCTTCCTTCTTGTCCAAGCGTCGATCTCGGATCGGATCTCGACCAGCTTTGGTGAGAAAGCCATCTCTTTTTGACCATATTCCAACTGCAGGTCGTACTCCAGCGGAAGCCAGGTGGAGATGTCGGACTCGTCGTGGGAGATCAGGGCTTCCATTTTATCCAGAGCTTTGTATAGTTTTGCTTCTGGTGTTTCCAGAGCGTTCATCTCATTCAGGAGATCTGTCCAGGAAGTTCGCTGAGGTTCCGGAAAACTGCTGACCCACCGCAGAAGCAGGGAGTCTTCGATATCGCTTTGGGAATCGCTTTTCAGAAAAGCGGGGATGTCTCCCGTGAAGGATTCTCCCAGATCGTGGATAAGGCACATTTTGATCACCTTGTTAGTGTCGAGATCTGAAAATTCGGGTTCTTCAGCAAGCAGCATCGCCATGAGAGCCAGTCTCCAACTGTGTTCTGCGACGCTTTCCCAGCGATCGTCCATAAGGAAACAGTGACGCTTGGTGAGTTTTAGGATCCCTGCCTGTTTTAAAACGGAAAGAAATTGATCGGATGTCATGAATTGTGAACTCCCAAAATGTGTCTAAATACAAAAGAAAACGAATAGTTGCGAGAAAAGGAAAAGAGAGCGACAAAGGTTATTTCTTTTGGCTATGGATCTCCTTCAGATTCTCAATCGCCAACGAAGGGTCCATAGTGTGGAACATAAAGTAATTGCGCCTCATAGTCCTTGCCGGCGCTTGTCTTAAGATCTGAGGACTATTTTCTCCGGAATAATAATGCCAATAGCGATAAACATAGCCGATCCAATACATCACATCTTCGGGATAGACCTCTCCCTGTTTGAAAAAACTTTTTCCTGCAGAAGAACGGACCTCTTCCAACAAGTATTCTTCTCCCATCCATTGCATCTTATTGTATCGGGAGTCCAATCCTTTTGCTGCTTCGGAAGTCATAAAAGTTCGGATGAAGGCAGCACTTGGTATCCTTTCTTTAGCGGAAAGCACAAAGAGTCTTCCCTGAATATCGCACATTTTTAATTGCAAATCGTCCATAATATGTCTCCCGTTTTTGAGTGAACTTATATTCAACAATGAATGGATATGGCTAGTGGTAAAACGCATGCTCCTGACTATACAGAAAACAAAAGAGCAGCCATTTGGTTGCTCTTTTGCGTGGTGGGAGAGGTTGGATTCGAACCAACGAAGTCGTCGACAACAGATTTACAGTCTGCCCCCTTTGGCCACTCGGGAACTCTCCCAGATATATGGAGCTGGTAGACGGATGCGAACCCCCGACCTGCTGATTACAAATCAGCTGCTCTACCGGCTGAGCTATACCAGCATTTCTCCATGCGCTCCAAAAGCGCTCTACTATATTACCACGCACATTTTTGCTTTGTCAACGTATTTCTTAAAATAGTAGAAGGGGCTCAAAAACTGGTAATTACCTGTTAAACAACACACAAATGAGGCTAAAATAATACAAAAGTATTACAATATGTGAACTGTTGCAACGATCCATATCGAAAAAACTACTATAAAGGTGAAACCTGAAGAAAAGGGGAAAACATAAATGAAAAAAACATTGAAGATATTGGCTTTAGTTCTTGCCGCATCCCTGATGCTGGTGAGTTGCGGGAGTTCCGCGAAGACACAGGATTCGTATGGTGGCGGATATTATCTGGAAGAGCCTGTGGGAGCGAGCAACGGGTTTTATTCGGAAGCAGCATACGACATGGATTATCCTTCGGGATATGACGAGATAAACGAATCTCCTTCGAGCGGCAGCGACCCGCAGCAGGGCTTGATCCTCACTTTCTCTGCAAGTATCGATATTGAAACGTTGGACTTTGACACGAGCATGACCGCTCTTCGTGAAGCGATCCAGAAAGCGGGCGGCTATATCAGCTCTGAACACAAATCGGGCGGATATACCAGTTACTATGGCAGTTATGTTCGGGAAAGCGTTGAGTTGGAGATCAAAGTCCCCGCTAAGAATTTCCAGAGTTTTGTAGACGGCACAGGCTCCTGCGGAACCGTGAAATCCATAAATACCTGGCAGCAGGACATCACCCGTGCATATATGGATACGCAGGCGAGGCTGCAGACTCTCAACGCTCAGAAAGATCGTCTGGTCGCCATGATGGAGAAAGCAGAGACGGTTGCTGACCTCATCCAGATCGAGGACCAGCTCTCGTACACCATCTATCAGATCGAGAGCTACACCTCTCAGATGAAGGTCTACCAGGGACTGGCGGATTATTCCACCATCACGATCTACCTCGATGAGGTGAGCGTTGTCACATCCAACCCTGTCACGTTCGGCGAGAGGATCGTTGAGACGTTCCGCAGGACGGGAAGGAATATCGTCTCCTTCTGTGAGGAATTCGTCCTCACCCTGATCGAACTGCTCCCCGTGATCGCGGTCGGTATCGTGCTGTTCTTCCTGATCCGCAGCGCGGTGAAAAAACACAAGGCAAAGAAACGGAAAGAATACGAGAGCTGGGTGAAGACACAACAGGCTGCACAGCTTGCGCAGCAGGCAGTGCAGGTGACGGTGCCCGCTGAAGAGCATCCTCAGGCATAACAAATATTTGACTTCACGCATTACAAAAGCCACCTCGCGGTGGCTTTTGTCGCAGTTATTGAGCGTTTTTCTTTTTGGCGAGTTCCCTCATGCGCTGTGCATGATCCAGTTCGCGTTTGCGGATCCTCAGAGATTTCGGTGTAACTTCCAGAAGCTCATCATCCGCCAGGTATTCGATGCACTGCTCCAAAGAGAGCTGTTTCGGAGGAGTGAGCCGGAGGGCTTCATCCGATCCGGATGCCCGCATGTTGGAGACATGCTTCTTTTTGCACACGTTGACGGTGACATCTCCGGGTTTCGGGGAAGATCCGACGACCATTCCCGCATAGACTTTGACACCGGGACCGATGAATAATGCGCCGCGTTCCTGGGCGTTATACAGACCGTAGGTCACGGAATCGCCGGTCTCAAATGCCACCAGGGAGCCGTTTTGACGTGTGGAGATATCTCCCTTGCGTTCACCGTATTCATAGAAGACGGAACTCATGATGCCTTCGCCTTTGGTGTCAGATATGAATTCATTGCGGTAACCGAAGAGACCACGGGACGGGATGACGAACTCAAGACGGGTACGGCTTCCCTGAGGGAGCATCTCACGGAGCTCGCCTCTGCGGGAACCGAGTTTTTCCATGACGGATCCTACACAATCCTGGGGAACGTCACAGACGAGCCTCTCATAAGGTTCGCAGATCTTCCCATCGATCTCCTTGTACAGCACTTTCGGGGTAGAGACCATCAGCTCGTATCCCTCGCGGCGCATGGTCTCGATGAGGATGGACAGATGCATCTCACCTCTGCCCAATACGCGGAAACTGTCGGTGGAATCCGTCTCCTCCACACGGAGGGAGACATCCTTCAGCAGTTCACGGAAGAGCCTGTCCTTCAGTTGACGGGAGGTCACGAATTCGCCCTCTGTTCCCGCGAAGGGGCTGTCATTGACCGAAAAGGTCATTTCTACGGTAGGCTCACTGATCTTCACGAAGGGCAGTGGGTCCGGGGTATCCTTGTCACATAGCGTGTTTCCGATGGTGACCTCGCCTACGCCGGAAACAGCGACGATATCGCCTACCTTTGCGCTCTGGCATGGCTCTTTGCGGACATCGGTAAACTGGTACAGCGCTGAGACTCGCTCTTTCCTCTGCAGGGAAGGATCGTGGAAATCGGTGACCAGAACATCATCCCCAACGTGGATCTCGCCGCGTTCTACTCTTCCGACGCCGATCCGTCCCACATAGTCATTATAGTCTATGGAGGAGACGAGCATCTGCATCGGACCTTCCTCGTCACCTGTCGGGCAGTGGATATAGTTCTTGATCGTCTCAAACAGAGGCTCCAGATCGACACCTTCCACATCCGGGCTGTAACTGGCAGTGCCTGTTCTGCCGGAGCAGAAAAGCATCGGGCTGTCGAACTGTTCGTCGGAGGCCCCGAGATCCATGAGAAGCTCAAGGATCTCATTGATGACTTCTGTGACACGAGCATCGGGGCGATCCACCTTATTGATCACGACGATGAGCATCAGGCGGAGCTCCAGCGCTCTGGAGAGAACGAATCTCGTCTGAGGCATGGGACCTTCTGCCGCGTCCACAAGGAGGAGAACACCGTCTGCCATCTTCAGGACGCGTTCCACCTCGCCGCCGAAATCGGCGTGTCCGGGCGTGTCGATGATGTTGATCTTGATGTCTTTATACACACAGGAGCAGTTTTTGGAGAGGATCGTAATGCCTCTCTCGCGCTCCAGATCACCGCTGTCCATGATGCGGTCCTGGATGACCTGGTTCTCACGGAACGCACCGCCCTGGCGGAGCATCTCGTTGACCAGCGTCGTCTTGCCGTGGTCAACGTGAGCGATGATCGCGATGTTTCGTAAATCGTTTCTTACCATAAATCTACCTTAGTATCTTTTCTCATGAAAAATGCGCCACAGGGTCAGACCGGTGGCGCACAGTTTCTTCTAAATCTTAGAATGCTACGCGCTCACGGATGTAAGCAGGGAGCTCGTCGATGGAGATGCGGACCTGTTCCATGGTGTCGCGGTCACGGACGGTGACACAGTTGTCCTCTTCACTCTGGAAGTCATACGTGACGCAGAACGGAGTTCCGATCTCATCTTCTCTGCGGTAGCGCTTGCCGATGGATCCGGCTTCGTCATAGTCCACCATGAAGTCTTTCGCCAGAAGGTCGCGGACTTTCTTTGCAGGATCTCCCAGTTTTTTGCTGAGAGGCAGGACGGCGACCTTGTAAGGAGCGAGGAACGGATGCAGGTGAAGGACGACACGAGTGTCGTTCTCGCCGACGATTTCCTCGTCATAGGCATCACACAGGAAGGTGAGCATGGCGCGTTCGACGCCGAGGGATGGCTCGATGACGTAGGGAACGAAGGTCTCTTTGCCCTCTTCCTTATATTCCATATTCTCTCCGGAGAATTTCATGTGCTGGGAGAGGTCGTAGTCGGTGCGGTCCGCGATGCCCCACAGTTCGCCCCAGCCGAAGGGGAAGAGGTACTCGAAGTCGGTGGTGCCGACGGAATAGAAAGCCAGTTCGGCAGGCTCATGGTCGCGCAGGCGAAGATTCTCTTCTGTCAGTCCAAGGGAGAGCAGCCAGTCTCTGCAGAAGCCTCTCCAGTACTGGAACCACTCGAGGTCGGTTCCGGGCTCACAGAAGAATTCCATCTCCATCTGTTCAAAGTCCAGCGTGCGGAAGATGAAGTTTCCGGGAGTGATCTCGTTTCGGAAACTCTTGCCGATCTGGCAGATGCCGAAGGGGATCTTCCTGCGGGTAGTGCGCTGAACGCTCTTGTAATCCACGAAGATGCCCTGTGCGGTCTCGGGACGCAGATACACGTCTGTGCCGCTCTCTTCGGTGACGCCCTGGTGAGTTTTGAACATCAGGTTGAACTTTTTGATGTCGCTGAAATCGCTTGCTCCGCATCCGGGGCAGGGGATCTTCATCTCGCGGATATATGCGACCATCTCATCGTTCTGCATGGCTTCGACGTTCACATCGGTTCCGGTCTCTTTTGCCCATTCCTCGATGAGTTTGTCTGCGCGATGACGGCGCTTGCAGCTCTTGCAGTCGATCAGAGGGTCATTGAAATTCACGACGTGACCGGAAGCTTCCCAAACTCTGGGATTCATCAGGATCCCCGCATCAAGACCGACGTTCGTGGGACTTTCCTGGACGAACTTCTTCCACCATGCGTTCTTTACGTTCTGTTTCATCAAAGCTCCGAGCGGACCATAGTCCCAGGAGTTCGCCAATCCGCCGTAGATCTCACTGCCGGCAAAGATAAAGCCCCTGTTTTTGCACAGAGCAACGATCTTGTCCATAGACTTTTGGGTAGGATCCATTTTGATATTCTCCGTTCACAGATTTCTTATATAATACATTAACTTAAATAATATACCATCCCGACACCGCTGTTTCAAGGAGTTTGCGCTTGTTTGCCATCCTATGTGGGGCGTGGTAAAATAAGACAATCATAATGGGAGGTTTCTGCGATGAGTTCCAGCAAAACTGTGTCAGAGCATTTTGTCTGTTCGCCGGATATCGTTTGGAAAGTCCTCACAGATGTTTCCTCCTATCAGGACTGGTTCGGCTGGCCGGAATCTCTCACGCTGTTGGAAGTAACTCCCGGATTCACCCTTGGTGGTAAGATGGACTTTAGGAACAGCAGTTCCACTCTGGTCATCACCAAGATCGAAGAAGGACAGCGCATCGCCTATACCGGAGCGTACCGCACGGATGAGATCTCCGTGAGAGGTGTGGAGAATGGATGCAAGGTGTCCTTTTCCTCCACTTTCCAGGATGTGGCTCATGTTGAAGAGGATGAATTCCCCATTGAGGTCCGCAACCGCAATATCCTGAAGAACCTCCGCAAGACCTGCTACGCCTATCAGAACGAGGAGCAGAAGGGGAAGAATGCCCAGCACC
>JAFUBI010000291.1 GCA_017460285.1 Oscillospiraceae bacterium
AATAGAGCGGCTTTCAGAAACTCAATCCCTTCGCTGGCAGAGCAATCCACAGCTTTTCCATTCTCAAAGGTAATGGAGAAATCTTTTACCAATTTCCCGTCTATATAAAGGGGGAATGAGGCGTAAGCAACTCCGTGGACAGTGCGGAAGTCCGGATCGGTGAACACCTCTTCGGTTGGCATATTCGCGACATAAGGAGCGTTCACGTTGGTGGAGCCCATTTCCCCCGCAGAGACCCAGATGTGATCTTCAACGAGGTCCATCCAGAGATCTGTTCCTAACTCAGTTGTAATGTGAAGTGTTTTAAAGTTGTATTCATTTAGTTTCTTGGAGCGTTCTGCCAATTTTCTGCAGTGTTCTTTCCAGTTTTCTACAGGATCAGAGTTTTCGTCTACTCGCATCATCTTGCATACGGCATCTTCCAACATCTCAAGCGCTGTATTCTCATCATATTCAGGGAAGACCTGTTTTGCCCAGTCCGCAGTGGGGTACACGGTACCAGTCCATTTTAGATCTCCTTTGTGGATGTATTTGCGTACCACATTTCGGAGATCATTGTTCGCGAGGGATTGAGCCATGAGATTTTCATCTGAGATTCCTTCGTGAAGGGAGGGGAAGGGACAGGATACTCCTATCTGTACTCCGGTACCATCACTAAGGATGGAATCCATTCCTTCCATCTTCCATTCCGGCATCTCCCTCAGGAGAGGTGCGGTGCTGTTCTTAGCGCGAGATGCTTCTGTCTGTGAATCAGTCCACATCACTTCCACATCCCTTGCACCACGCTCAAAAGCTTTGTTTACGATCTCGCGTGCAAGATCTTTCGCTTCAATATCGCTTTGGAGCACGAGTTTTTCACCTGGTTGCAGATTTACACCCACTGAAACGAGAGCATCTGCGTATTTCTTTGCAGCCCATTCTTTCATATTGCTTTCCTTCTTTTGGAATGTTGTGAATATCAACATTGTATATCACAACGCAACTATGTGTAAAATGTGCTCAAATTTAAGCCCGTTGTAACGGATGAACGTTTTTATGTTAAGGGCACTTTTTAGTGAATTACCTTAGAACTCAATTCCCACCAAATCGGTGTAATAATCAACTAAGATTTACGCTATAATGAGGTTCAGAAACGAAGAATTGAGGATTGACTCCTTTGACATTAGAGGAAGCGACACGTCTTTCATATTATCGGGAGATAGCAGAACTCAATGAACTGCACGGTGTTATGATGGTGCAGCACATTGAGTCGAAACGCGTTTTCGTCAAAAAGACACTCACAACCTACGATGCGGGTGTTTTTCGGTATCTTCAGATGTATCCAATTCCTCATACGCCGAGGATCTACGAGGCAATTGAAGATGGCGGCAAGCTGATCGTTATAGAGGAATATATAGATGGGACGTCGCTAGCATCATACCTTAATATGAGGGGAACGCTTACTGAGCAGGAAACGGTATACATAGCTTCTCAGATCTGTGAGATCCTGAATGATTTTGAGAAAGTATACCCTCCTCTTGTTCACAGAGATATAAAACCTTCCAATATTATCCTTTCAGATAGTATGGAAGTCACTTTGTTAGACCTGGACGCAGCAAAACACCAAAACAACGTGCAGTATCAGGATACACAGCTCATTGGTACCTTCGGCTACGCTGCACCCGAACAGTTCGGCTTTGGTTCATCTGACATTCGTACAGACATTTATGCGCTTGGAGTACTAATGAATGTATTGCTCACAAGCAAGTTTCCGCAGGAATTCACAGTATCGGGATCTTTGTCTCAAGTGATAACGAAATGTGTTCAGATGGATCCTAAGGATCGATACCAGTCAGCACAGGAACTTCTTTTGGAGTTGCAAAATGGTGCAAGAAAACCGACTCGAATAGAGAAAACAGATGTACATGTAGAGCAAACGGAAAAGACACAGGATCAGGGGTGGGCTCTGCCTGGTTTTCGTGGCTCCAATCCTTTTGTCAAGATTTTTGCCTTCATTTGTTATTTCCTTCTGTTTGTGGGCATCACAAATATGAGAATGGACGACAAGAGCATAACCGCACTTCGTATAAATCAGATATTTGCATTCCTGTCCATAATGTCTGCCGTTTTATTTGCTGGAAACTACAGAAATGCTTGGCGCATATTCAATGTGGACAAGATCAAATCTAGATTGGGACGATGGCTTGCTGCAGCAGGGATAGCTATGCTCATTTTTTATGCATGGATCGCGATCATGCTCGTGTTTGAGAGGTCTTTAGGTTAAAGTGGAAGAAAGAACGACGGAAAAACTGAATGAACTATTGAAAAAGACCAGACCAGAGGATCTGGAAGCATATCTCGATCAAAACAAAGAGCAACTTCGAAAAGAAGAACTCCCGTTTCCAGTGTTTATTCGCGAGAAGTTCCGGGAAAAGGGGATTAAGCAACAGGAGGTGTTTCTTGCATCGGATATTCCTGAGGGATATGGCTATAAGTTGATCTCTGGTGAAAAACATACAAAGCAGCGAGATGTTCTGATACGACTTTGTTTAGGGGCGCATTTCACTTTGCGGGAAACTCAGCAGGCACTTCGTCTGTATGGAATGTCTCCGTTGTATTCCCGTATACCTCGCGACTGTGTTTTTATCATTTCTTTCAACAGAAAAGTATATGACGTTCAGGAAGTGGACCAATTGCTTCAAGAGAATCAATTTGAGCCTTTGTACGTTTGTCATGGAAGTATCTGATCACTCAATAATATGGAATGGCTCCGACACGGGTCGGAGTTTTTTATTGCCTCAAAAATGATTCCCACCTAACAGGTGGGAACAAGAGAGCAACGATTTTGATAGGATTTCTTTAAGATAAAACATTTCGGAGGAGTCAATATGAAAAAAGTATGGGCATGCTTGATGCTCGTCGTGATGTGTATTTCTTTCTCGGCATGTGGAAGCACAATAGAATCACCCAATAGTGCTCCAGTTGCAGATCCAAAACCATCTGTATCTTCAGAAAATTCAAATAGCGGCAAAACCGATTCTGCAACTTCTGTAAAGGAGACAACAGAGTATACGATCAAGGATTACACTGTGGTTGAAACAGACGAATGTGCTTTTAGAATCAATGATATTACAGACAAAAAAGGTAACGTTCAGGTTTCTGTTTATCTGGAGAATAAGACGGAAGACAAAACTTTAATGTTTGCCATGGAGGATTGTGTTGTAAACGGATGTGCGATCGACCCGTTCTGGGCAAAGACTGTTGCAGCAGGGAAAAAGTCGAACGATTCTTTCACATTCTCAAGTTCTGAACTGGAAACATATGGGCTGACTTCAGTGGATGAACTTAGATTTGAATTGAGGGTCTACAATTACGATGATTGGCTAGAGGATCCTGTGGTTAAAGAGGTTTTTTCTGTTTATCCAACCGGGAAAGAAGCAGACCAAGTTGTGTATGTAAAAAGAGAGGATCAATCTGACGACGAGATCTTTGTCGACAATGAGGAACTTAAAGTTTCTGCCATCGGGTCGGGGAAAGGTACCTTCTGGGCTTATTACGTATCACTGTATTTCGAAAACAAAACGGATGAAGTTCTTATGTTCTCTTGGAGAGATGTTTCGGTAAATGGTTATATGTGCGACCCATATTTTGCAACGACCGTTCCTGCACATTCCTGCAAGTATGCGGATGTGACTTTTTCTACTTCTGCTTTCGAAGAGAACAATATTGAAACAGTAGAAGAGGTCGAATTCAACCTCTACGTTTACGACGATGAGAATTGGCTCAGCGATTATCTTTCCGAAACTTATTCTTATACACCATAAGGAGGGACAAAATGAAAACACTTAAGTTGGTTCTTGGGATCCTTTGCATTATCTTTTCCGTATTCATCACTTTTCAATCCATGTTGGCAGGTCTCGGGAATGCGCTTCAGGATAATGGTGAAGTTGGTGGCTCTGCAGGAATTCTTTTGGCTGTCGCTATGCTCACGTCAGGTATCGTCATGATAGCAACAAGAAAGAGCACAGGAAAAGGAGGTGCGATTGCAAGCGGGGTGATGCTGCTTTTAGGAGGACTGCTAGGATTGCTGTTGGCAGGAAGCTATGGGGATCTGAATATCTGGAGCGGTTTTGCTCTTATCGTAGCAGCAGTAAATTTGGTTCCTTTGTTTGTCAAAAAAAAGAACTGAAGTTAAGGAGAATGTTGACAATGTACAAATTCAAAGTGCTTGCTGTGTTATTGATCTTGACATTGAGTCTAACTGCTTGCGGCAGTGTGAAAAGCAGTTTGACGAACGATTCCAGAACAGAAGAAACGAAACAAGAAACGGAATCTCATGTAGTTGAAAAGCCTGAAGAACCTCAGGTGACGGAGCAAGAAACACACGATGAGGTGCAACAGGAAGAAGTGACAGAGACTTCAAATGAGATCCGGTCCGAGGTGAAGGAAGCTATCGATTCGTATGCATCATTTATCGACGACTATTGCGAATTTTTAGAAAACTATGACAGTACAAACGTGCTCCAACTTGCTCAATATGCGGAGATGATGTCAACATATGCAGACATGGCTGTAAAATTTGAAGCAATCGAAAACGAAGATCTCAATGACGCTGAGGCATTGTATTATGCAGAGATTTCTTTGAAATGCAGTCAACGATTGCTTGAAACATCAGCTGGTATCACGTCAGATGCAAGTGACGTTTTATCTGGACTTTCAGGTTTACTGGGATCACCATAAGGAGCATCCAATATTGTGAGGCTTTCATAGACGAAAGCCTCTTTTTTGTTCGCAGATTGCACAATGCGAGCTGCTAATGTTTCGTCAATATTCACAAACTATTCATTGACAGACAGTATGCACTGTGATAATATCTCATAGTGTGAGATATATTTTGCGGAGGACTTCAATGACAGATAGAGAGATCGCAGATAAATTGCTGAGATTTTCCGTGAAGATCAGAAAGAGCGACTTCACACGACCGAGCAGTGGGATGCTGCTGGAACAAGGGGAGATGGGAACTCTGGTGTACCTTACTTATGTGGATCGTCCAGTTTATCCCAAGGAGATTAGCGAACAGTTGGAGATCAACACGTCCAGAGTTGCTGCTATTTTGAACAGTTTAGAGAAAAAGGGATATGCGGTGCGTAAGCAGGACGAGGAGGACAGACGAAAAGTTCAAGTTACTCCAACTGCCCAAGGGATCGAGATCGTGGAAAAGGGAAGAAAAGAAGTCTTCCAGAAAGCAGAGACCTTTGCAAGTAAGCTCACATGCGTTGAGCAAGAGCAATTAGTGAACCTTTTGGACCGCTTCAGCGAGGTAATAGACGAATTATCGGAGGAATAGAATGCTTAAATTGCTTAAAAGATTCCAGAAAAGGGATTGGATCTGCGCAGTGCTCGCGATCGGATTTATCGTCGTTCAGATCTGGATGGAACTTACGCTTCCGGACTATATGATAGAGATCACTCAGCTTATCAGTTCTGGAAATACAAGTGCAGCAGAGATCCTGGTACCGGGAGGGAAAATGCTCCTGTGTGCCCTGGGAAGCATGTTTGCGTCGGTGGCGACATCGGTGCTTTCTGCATCTTTGGCGTCGAATTTCAGTTTTAACCTACGTTCTGCGCTGTTTCGGAAGGTTCAGGATTTCTCTCTTACAGAGATCAACCGTTTTTCCACAGCCAGCCTGATCACACGCACGACCAACGATATCCAGCAGGTGCAGATGCTCTTTACCATGGGATTGCAGATGCTCATCAAAGCGCCTATCACCGGTGTGTGGGCGTTTACCAAGATCTACGGAAAGAATGGAACGTGGACTTTAGCTACTGGTTTGGCAGTCGTAGTGCTGCTGGGTGGTGTAGGTCTCACGATGAGTCTTGTCGTCCCTAAATTCGGGAAGATGCAGACCCTGACAGATTCCCTCAACCGGATCACACGAGAGAACCTGAACGGTATTGAAGTTATCCGCGCATATAATGCGGAGGACCATCAGGTCGACAAGTTTGAAGAGGTCAACAAAGAACTGACAGAGACCAGTTTGTTCACCGGACACGTGATGGCCTTCATGTCACCCATGATGACGCTGGTCAACAGCGGTCTTACGCTCGCCATTTACTGGATCGGAGCGATCCTCATCAACAATGCCGGTATGACGGAGAAGATCGGGATCTTCTCGGACATGGTGGTGTTTACCAGCTACGCCATGCAAGTCGTCATGAGCTTCATGATGCTCATCGGGATCTTTATCATGGTTCCAAGAGCTAAAGTTTCCGGAGAAAGGATCAGCGAAGTCCTGGATACCGAACCGAGCATTGCGGACGGAACAAGGGACGCAGCGCTGGAGGAGGACGCAGGACTTGTCGAATTCAAGAACGTGTCCTTCAAGTATGCGGACGCAGAAGACTACATCCTTCACGACATCTCTTTCTCCTGCAGGAGAGGGGATACCCTGGCGATCATAGGACCGACCGGCTGTGGAAAATCCACGCTTATCAACCTGATCCCCAGGTTCTATGACTGCACTGAGGGTGAGGTCCTTGTGGATGGGGTGAACGTCAAGGAGTACCAACAGGAAGAACTCCATAATAAGATCGGATATGTCTCCCAGAAGTCCGTATTGTTCCAGGGAACGATACGGTCCAATATCCAATACGGATCCACATACGATCCCCATACGGATGAAAAGATGAATTCCGCCATCGAGATCGCTCAGGCTGCTGAATTTGTTGAAAAGATGGAGAAAGGTGCGGAAAGTTACGTAGCACAGGACGGAGGAAACTACTCCGGCGGTCAGAAACAGCGCCTATCCATCGCACGCGCTATTGCACGCGATCCAGAGATCCTCATCTTTGACGACTCCTTCTCAGCGTTGGATTATCGAACCGATAAAACGCTCAGGGATGCTCTCAAAGAACATTGCTCAGACGCTACAAAGATCATAGTTGCCCAAAGGATCGGAACCATCCGGGATGCCAACAGGATCCTGGTCATGGAAGAGGGAAAGATCGTGGGAGATGGTACACACAGTGAACTCATGAAGAACTGCGAAGTCTATCAGGAGATCGCTTACTCACAATTGTCGAAGGAGGAACTTGCCTGATGCCAGGACCTGGAAGAGGACATGGCCCCATGAGGAGCCAGGAAAAAGCTAAGGATCTCAAAGGCACATGGATTAGGATCCTTCGCTACGCAAAACAGTATTGGGTCGCGCTTGCGCTCGCATTGATTGCGGCAATGGTGTCTTCCATACTGACTCAGTTTGGACCAAATAAGCTGTCTGAAATGACGAATGTGATCACTGCCGGTATCATGACAGGGATCGATATGAATGAAGTTGCCAGGATCGGTATGACTCTTATCGCGTTCTACGCGGTATCTGCCTGTCTGAATGGACTTCAGAGTTGGACGATGTCCACCGTGACCCAGAGGATCTCTCAACTTCTTCGCACCGATATCTCCAATAAGATCAACGTGCTTCCAATGGGTTATTTTCACGGGACCACAACAGGAGATATCCTTTCTCGAGTGACCAACGATGTGGATACAACTGCTTCTTCACTGAGCCAGAGCATCGCTACTCTTGTATCCGCTGTTACGACATTGATCGCCTGCGTGATTTTGATGATCAAGCAAAGCGGAAGGCTGACCCTTACGACGATCTTGTCGACGATAATCGGATTTGCTCTTTCTTCTCTCATCATGGGGAAGAGCCGGAAATACTTTTCCGCACAGCAGGCTGCCCTTGGTGCGATCAACGGAAATATCGAGGAGAACTACTCCGGTCACCTGATCGTCAAGGCATACAACGGTGAAAAAGATGCGATCCGCACCTTTGATAAGATGAACGCAGAACTACGGTCCGCAGCTTTCCACGCTCAGTCTCTTGCCGGGATGATGATGCCCATCATGGGATTCATTGGAAATTTCGGATATGTGGCTGTCTGTGTCGTTGGAGCGATGCTTGCGGTAAGGGGAGAGATCTCCTTCGGTGTCATCATCGCATTCATGATGTACGTCCGCCACTTTACACAGCCGTTGAACCAGATCGCTCAGGCAATGCAGAATATGCAGTCCGGAGCGGCAGCAGGGGAACGTGTTTTTGAGTTTTTGGATGAGAAGCCTATGGAAGACGAATCCTCCAAATCGGTATCCGATCACGAGACAAAAGGGCACGTCGTATTTGAACATGTGAAGTTTGGCTATGACAAAGACCGCACTATCATCCACGACTTTTCCTGCGAAGCGATGCCTGGACAAAAGATCGCCATCGTTGGTCCCACCGGAGCGGGGAAGACCACTCTTGTGAATCTCCTTATGAGGTTCTATGAGATCGATGGAGGGCACATCTATATCGACGGTGTCGACACCAAGGAAATGACCAGGGAACAGGTGCATGAGCAATTCTGTATGGTTCTGCAGGACACCTGGCTCTTTGAAGGAACCATACGCGAGAACTTGTCCTTCAACTCGGAAAACGTCACAAAGCAGGATCTCGATCGCGCATGCAGAGCAGTGGGTCTGTATCACTTTATTCGCACTTTGCCGGAAGGGTACGACACTGTCCTGACGGATCACCTGTCTTTGTCTCAGGGACAGAAGCAGCAGCTCACCATCGCTCGGGCTATGATCGCGAACAGACCTATGCTCATCCTGGATGAAGCTACCAGTTCTGTCGATACTCGTACCGAGATCCAGATCCAGAAGGCTATGGATCAGCTTATGAAGGGAAGGACTTCCTTCGTCATCGCCCACAGACTCTCCACCATAAAGAATGCGGACAAGATCCTTGTTCTCAGAGACGGAGATGTGGTCGAGACCGGTACCCATGAAGAGTTGCTTGCCAAGAACGGTTTTTATGCCGATCTTTACAACAGTCAGTTTGAACAATAAGAAAACAAAAGGCCAAATGCACAGAACAGATTTGCATTTGGTCTTTTGACAGATAAAGGGAGAAAACCGAATGTGTTATAACGGGGACGCGGAGCGTTTAAAAGAAGAGTTGGAGACCTATTATGGAACTGCTGCCGTCAACGGGTTCCCAATGGCAGTCATGGATCTCGCAGATTTGGAAAACAAGAGTGACGAAGAGTTGGAAGAACTCGCGCAGGAACTGGGACTTGAGCAGAGGTAAGGTGGAGATCCCTACTTAACAATATCAAAAAACGACAGAGACCAGTGTGCAAAAGAGGGGCGTAAGTCTCTGTCGTTATTTCTTTCTAAAAACTTAGTTCTTGTCTGTCTTTCTTAGGAACAGATCCAGGAAGGTCACCATCAAGCTTTCACCGAACATGGAGATATAGAACATCAGACTCTGGTTCGGATCTCCGCCAGGATCTTTTCCCAGGAAGATGCCCAACATCGTGAAGAGGAACATGAAGAATCCGGAGAAGAACATATGGGGATTTTTCTTCTTGATCCACAGGTAGATCCCGACCCCCATCATGAGGAAGACGGGCACCACATTCAGAAGATTGGTCATAGTATCAGAGAAAGCAGGAGTCAATGCAGACTGCGCATAACGGCGGATCGCACCGACCGTGCGTGGCTCAGTGACTAC
>JAFUBI010000292.1 GCA_017460285.1 Oscillospiraceae bacterium
CACCATACTGGGGTCTCAGCCAGATCGGTGATCTATCGTTCCAAAGATCGTTCTTGCTCAAACCATTGATCACATTGATCACAGAGTCGATATCGTTGTACTGCCTGGAGATAACATGATCCCTGACGAATCGATCCGATAAGCCTCCATGACAAAATAAAACATCATCGATACGGTGAACAAACGCAATCCGACTTGGATCTTCGACTGTCTTCTGAAAGATTGATGTTTTGGCCAAGATCGTAGCCCATGCTGCTCCTGAGAAACCTGTCTCATTCTTTCCCCAAAGATAACTGACATCGTGATTTCCCCAGCACCACAACATCTCGGGGTGATTCCTTGCGAACGCGATCGCTGCATCATAGGTCTTCTCATACAACTCGATGTTGTACTCCTGAAACCAATCATCCGGGATATCCATTAAGCACACGACTTGCTCGATGTTCTCCACTTTCAAGATCTCTTCTGCCCGGTTAAACATCCACGGTTTTAAGTGAACATCCGGGATCACAAGCACTCTCATGTTCAACTCCAAATTCACCCTTTTAGTTGGACGATTTCTTCCTGGATCCATTCCACCCTGGGAATTATCGTTTTTTCTGGGACTTCTTCAGGAAGATGATATCTATCCGAGACCTCATATCCGCCCATCTGGCAACTAACGTCCCCATAATATTCGCTAAACTCTATCGGCACGATGCCGATCCGATCTGTTTCCAAATACCTGGCAGCGATTCGATATCCGCCGTATAGGATGACCGGAAGTCCGGCGCGCTTTAACTCTAGAAAGAAACGAACTGTCTCATGGCAGGTCGAATAATAGCCACCAGACAATGCATAATACTTTGGGGATGGGTTATTTCTATTGTGATGTATTGAGAACATGATCGATGAATGCAGGACCTCCCAAGGATGACTTCCATTAAAATCATAGAAATCCCCCTTTCCCTCAAGCCATAGTTCCAATTCTTTTGGATCGTCCATCGGACCATTTTGCATGCCATTGTCCCGTCCATCCGCTTTAGAATAGTATTTTTCTTTCGGCGTGATCCCCCCGTAGCGCAGATGCTCCTCTTCCGTATCCTTAAATCTCCAACATCTCTCATATTTGCAGAAGTTGGCATCAAGTCCTTTAGCACAAGCCTCATAGTAGTCTCGTATCGTCATTTCTACGATACAATCAGGTGGAACTTGTTCCCATTCTCTGTCCTTTGGAAAAGTTTCTGCATAGGATAGGAACTCTGCTAGTTCAGATTCCGTAAGCCTCTCTAAAAACTCTTTACGTTCTTCTTGTACGATATCCCAATAGTCTTTCCTAAGGATCGTCCCTCTTCTATATTTGTAAGGAAGCTCTTGTTCGATTTTTGCCTGATATGTTCCTTGTTGAACTGACTCGATAGTTTGCTTTGCCATTTCGATCAGAAAAAGAACAAATTCAGTGGCATCTATTGGAAAGCCTGATTCCGAGTTGATATCGTTGACTGCCAGTACGTATTCGCTTGCTACAAAAACTCCAAAATACTCGTTATCTTTTGTTCTTCCCGCCCCACAGTGGTGAACAGATTGAAATCGATACCACTTTTTTTCTTCAGGATAACGCCACTTGTATTCTTCCTGTTCTTCTTCCTCATCATCGTAACAATAATACGGAAGTTCTTTGAATTCCTTGAAAGATCCACAAGGAACAGAAAACCAAAACTCCTTGCAGTCATCCTCTCCTACAGGACAAAACTTATCTGTAACTTCAAACAATTCCTTCACGAGATCTTTAGTCTGTTGATCCGTGTTGGCACAACCAAGTCCTGATTCCCTCAACACATTTATCCAATAATCTACAAAAGGCGCTATATACTTCTTTGCCATTTTTCAGTCTCCTTCCCAAATACCATCCGGTCGAAGCTCCGCCATTGCAATGAGTTTCCATAAGGGACTGATCGCGTTTGCCGCCGTCGCCTCCCAGTAATTATCATTAGGACCTTCCCATACTGTTACGGTGTGCTCCTCACATTTGTATGTATCCACTGCGCGCTTATTTGTCAGGATGTCAAGGATGTCCAGTTCCTTTCCCGTCTCGAGATCAAGATATTTACGTATTGTTCTTTCTGTCGAAATCCATTTTCCGTTCACTTTGTATCGGCTTTCGATTCTTGATATCATATCCTTCAGCATTGGAATGGACTCAGCTCCACTCTTCCCGTATATGCCACATATACCATACTCGTCTTGATCAACATCTTTCTCGCTATTAGCGTAATATGGCTTATTTGCGAATCTCGAATCACCATCTGTAGCTTCGTCATAGTATCGCGAATAGTTATAGGTGATGTTAAGCCACGCATCTTGAATTGGGCTTGGACTGAACGTCCCTGTCCGCTCATCGTAATCTGCCCTATACGTTCCCCCTATCATCACGTGTTTGATCGGAAGCATGATTGTTTTACGTGAAACAGGGTCAAGGAGTTTTATATCATAACTCATAGTATCCTTCTCCTAAAAAAATCCCCGGACTCTTACGCATAGAAGCAAAAGCCCGAGGATCGTTTTATAAATACCTATCTGATCGTTAAGCAGAACGCATCGACTGAAACAGAGTGTAATACCTCATTAGTAGATCTCTGTTTCTTATCTTTCTTACAGACGATTTTCGACTATCTCCCACGACCAACATGTCCATCGGGACCTGCAGCAGATCACTCAAAGCATATAAGTTGTCCAAGGTAGGTATACTGATTCCTTCGAACCAGTGATATATGGTTTGGACGCACCCTAAGGAAAGGAAATCGCGGACTTCCTCAACAGAAAATCCTCTCATTTCCATCATTCTGCGGATCTGTCTTCCAGTTCTTATTTTGTTAATGCTTGGTACCATGGCATGCCTTATTATCGATTTTTGACGATATCGTCGAACGTTCTACGAACATTATAAATGGTGTTTTTACGCTTGTCATTGAATTCAAAATTCAATTTGTCCCTGTTTGAAGGCAAATGACCTATTTCGCTGGAATTATTGCACTGAATATGTTCAGTCGATTATGACAATACCCTTTGTCAAGGCATTTCAGTATATGAATTTCGGTTAGACAATAATAGTTGTTTTATACGCCTCCGTTCTTCACCTCCTTGCGGATCAAATGCTTGATCTTTGTCAGTAACGGTGTGGGTTTTCGCGTTTTTGAAGTGCAGGCCGATCAGGAAGGTGGTGTGCCCGCGGCGAAGGGTGAGCTGCGGGGCTTTTTCCTGTTCGAGCGGCCTTTCAGCGGGGGAAATCGATTTGGTGTCAGTCATTTTTGGTTTTTACTCCTTTTCTTCATTTGACAGGACAAAAAGCTGCTTGCTTTCTCTAGAAGGAAACACAGAAGTGCGTTAGAATACATATCGGCAAATATAATAAATTTTGCCGATTTATATTGTTGAAGGGAGGCGGCTTATGTGACTTGGTATGAACCTACTGCGCAGGCATTGGAAGTTGGAAGAACCTTTACACGAAGCGATTTGAAGGCGCTGCTCGCCAGAGCTCATCCGGAGCTGAACAGCAACTCCTTTCAATGGGCAATCGGCGGTATGCTGAAATCCGGGATGCTTGTCCGCGTTGGATATGATGCCTATCTCCGAGCAGACGGCAAACCGCTTTGCGTTTACTCCCCCGATTATTCCGAGCGGGCATCGGAGCTGATCTGTAATGTTGCAGACAGATTCCCTCACGTCCAATTTACGGTGTTTGAAACTGCACTGTTGAACGAGTTTTTGAATCACTTGATTGCTCAAAACACAATCTTTTTACAAGTGGAAAAAGACGCAGCAATTTTCGTGTTTCGGTATCTCCAGGAGGGAGGCCGTCGGGATGTGCTGTTCAAGCCATCCAGGAAGGAGTTTTCCCTCTATTGGGAGAAGGACAGCGTTATTGTGACGAACCTGATTTCGGAGGCCCCCGTTCCTAAAGATACTCCGCACCAAATCTGTCTGAAAAAAATGCTGGTCGATCTCTACTGCGATAAGCAGATCAGCACGACCTACAGCAAGGCGGAATACAGAAGTCTCATCGCTCAGGCTACAGCGCAATATACCGTAGACAGGACAAGGCTCCTGCGATATGCACGCCGCAGAAACAAAGAGGCAGAGATCGTCAGCTATCTGAAAGCTGCCGAAAAGAGAGAATAAGCCATGCTTTTTAGAGAGAACTATACCGCTGCGCACCTGCAAGCCCTGCGAGCGCAGACCGGCGCAAGCTGTGCGTTCAATTCCTCAAAAGACGTCTTCAAGGATGCAAACTCCTTTTTGCAGCGCCGCTTTTCGATAGGGCTGCTCCGGCAGATTCTTTCTTAGATGCTCTAGTAGAGTTAGAAAAGGATTTCCATAACGCCGTAGACGACTGCATGATTCTCTGTGACTAGAATCAGACAGAGCATCATTGATCCTTTGCGCCATCGAACAGTGACTATTTATAAGTTTTTGCTGAAAGGAAACTTCAGGTATATCACCTTCCGAAGAACAACATAGGATCCGTTTTCTCTCCGTTTATCCTCACCTCGAAATGAAGATGATTTCCTGTGCTGTTACCAGTAGACCCAACATATGCTATGACTTCTCCTTTTCTCACTACTTGTCCAGACACCACACAGACTGCGCTGCAATGCCCATACAAAGTGCTGTACCCGCTCCCATGATCCACCAGGACATAGTATCCATACCCTCCGCCCCACGTATCCGTCCCGTTGGCATAGGACACCGTCCCATCTGCTGATGCAAGGATAGGAATCCCTTCACCTGCACCAAGATCGATGCCGCCATGGAATTTCTGCTCTCCGGTGAAGGGATCTGAACGGTACCCGAAACCAGAGTTGAAACTCCCGCTCTGTGCGAGCGGCCATGAGAATATACCTTTCGGAAGAACACCTGCATAAGGAATCAAGTTCTGTCCTCCTGCTGCGTAACCACCAACAACTTTTGCCCAGAAGGGACGATATCTCTCACTGGTGATCTCCTTATACAATTTTTCCTGTTCTTCCGTAAAACCGAGCGCAGACCGATATGCCTCTACATCTCCATGCCGGATCCGTACCGTGAGGGTGCGGATCTCTTTCGTGCTTGGTTCTTCCTCTTTCTCTTCTTCTGCATCCATAAGATCTGCTTCTTCCTCTTCCAATGGGATCTCTTCAACGGTGATCTCAGAGGATACAAATGTGAGTTGATTCATGAGGGAACGGAGTAAGCCGACGCTATCTGTGGTGAGGCTCATCACATCCTTCCCATCCCCTGTCGTACAATACACAGCATAGATCGGGAGGATCTCATCCCACATCACGCCGTAGTTCCCGTTGTCCGAGGCGATCTCCAAAACGTCGTAAGGTTGGGAGTTCATAGCGGTCTGAACCTGTTCGTAGAACTCCCTGCTGAGACTGTCCACCTCCGTTCGGATGGATTCCCCGCTGTCGTCTGCGATGGAGAAGAATATCCCAAAGGGCGAGGACGCGATCCCTGCAATGAGAACTGTCACCAAGAGAAGGAACGCAGCAATGACCCCACCGAAAAGCATCACTGTTTTCCTTCTCGATGCAGCGTCCAAAGCGGATCTCAGGAAATGTTTCCATAAACTCTTGCGTTTGAATGTCCGATCCCTCGTCTTCTTTGCCTCCGTTTTTGCCACCTGAGAGGCTTGCTCTGCCATAGCATTCCCTCTATGCAGTTCTTCGGTCTGCTTCGGGACTGCTGCTTCCCTTTGGAGCATCTTTTGGAGTGTAGATTTGTCAGGCTGTTCCGGAACACGGTTTCTATTTTGTCCGCCTCTACCTTCCCGCAAAGTTGACCTGATTCTTTTTCTCATCCCAAGTACCGTCGGAACTCGTACTGTATGTGAAAGGATGCGGCGAGAGGCGTTCTCTACGTTTTGTACTGCATATCCGGTCGGGCCTGCTCTCTCCTCCTGCTCTCCTCTCTCCCATGCGACAGCAGACAGCGGGATCCGCACCACATCCGATCTTCCCACTGTCCTTCCGGTCCTCTTCAGGACATCCACAACATCTCTCGTCTTGAACTCCATCCGTCTGCCTCCTATTCCGTTTTCCCGGCAAAGATCCCTTCGCCCGGACGGGTCGTCATGAGGTGATAGAGCTTGGTGTCCTTGGGAAACTTGTTCACAAAAGGCACTAGAGCGCTGCCATACCGGATGAGCCCGCATCCAGGTTCCGCATTGGTGATGTAACTCATCTGCTCGTTGGAGATGTTCAACAACTGTGCCAGTTTCTCACGGTCCGTCTCCGCCTGGTTCAGCATGACGATGAACTCGGAATTGGACAGCATGGATCTCGCCTGAGGGGAATCCAGGAGATAGTCCACATTCTGGGTGATAGCGGTGGGATAGGCGTTTCTCTTGCGGAACTGTCTCCATGCCGAGGCAAAGAACTGAGCGGAGAACTCGTTCTCAAAGACGACATGGAACTCGTCCAGAAAGACATGTGTCCTCTTCCCCTTCTTCCAGTTTAAAGTGACCCGATTGAGCATGGTGTCCGTTATAACTAACAGACCTGCCGTCTTCAGCTGTTCCCCGAGGCTGTGGATATCGAAGACGATAAGGCGTCTGTCCAGATCTACGTTGCTCTGTTTCCCGAAGATATCCAGCGACCCGGTGGTGTACAGTTCCAAAGCAAGCGCCACCTCTCTCGCCTCCGCCTCCGGCTGCACCAGCAGTTTCTCCCGAAGTGTGGACAGTGTGGGGATCGTCCCCGTCTCCCTGGCGTCCCGGTACACTCCGGCGATGCATCGGTCTATGACGGACTTGTGCTGAGGTCCCACACCTCCCCGGTCTATCTTCTCGATGAGGGACAGGATGAACTCCGATTTCACCACGATGGGGTCGTTCTCTCCGTATCCCTCCACCATATACATCGCGTTTAGACGATCTCTTCCTCCCGCAGCGATGCGCACCACCGACCCGATCTCCCCCATGGCTTCCGCCAGAGGCACATACTCCCCTTCCGGATCGCAGATGAGGATGTCGTCCTCCGTATTGAGGACGAGGAAGGTGATGAGTTCCTTGGCGCTGAAGGACTTTCCGGATCCCGGCACTCCCAGAAGAAATGCGGACTGGTTGAGGAGGTTCTCCCGGTTGCAGAGGATGAGGTTGTGGGAGATGGCGTTCTCCCCAAAGTAGATGCCTCCCCGATCCCGGATCTCCTGGACCTTGAAAGGCATGAAGACCGCCAAACTTTCGGTGGTGAGGGTTCGAAGAGCATCGATCCTTCTCGGACCGATGGGCAGCACCGTCTGAAGTCCGTCGATCTGCTGGTACTTGAGCACCGCGATCTGGCACATGTGGATCCTTCCTGTGGCGAGGACCGCCTCCGTATCCCGGTCCAACTGTTCCTTGCTGTCCGCGGACAGCAGGATGGTGAGGACACAGAACATCATGCGCATATCCCGGACCGTGAGGTCATTGAGAAACTCCTGTGTCTCCTGCCGCTGAAGCGCCATGTCGTAGGGAATGACGGCACTGAAGTTGTTGTTCCGGTTCTGCCTTCGCTGCCAGTTGGTGATGTTGGTCTCTACGCCAAGGAGTCGGTTCTCCACATCCCGAACCGCCTCGTCTGTGGAGACGGGACAGATGTCGATGGACAGGATCATGCTGCGGTTCTGGTCCGTGAGTTCCGCCACCATCTTGTCCTTGATGAAACTGGCGTAGTCCTTGAGGTACAGTACCCGCACGAACTTCTCCCCGATCTCCAGATAATCGCTGTGCTTCACAGCGGTGTCCGGACAGATCCAGTCCCGGAAGTCCTGCCCCTTTCTGGCGCAATCCCGGATATCCGGCACCATCTCCTGTTCCGCCTCTGGTCGGAAGAACCCGTGCAGGATCCGAAGTCTCGCAGTGGCATCCAGCGCTGTGCATTTGGATCCCAATCCCAGGAACCGGGCGGAGAGATCCGCCTCCGTCCGGCTGAAAGCCTGTTTCGCTTCCTCA
>JAFUBI010000293.1 GCA_017460285.1 Oscillospiraceae bacterium
AAGAACCTTTCAAAAACTCAGTGTATGATCTGTCCAAATTGTGGTAGGTACAGTGTAGGTCAGGTGTTTTGTACATACACACAGTTGGTTTTGTTTTTTATTCCTATGCTGCGTTGGAACATAAAGTATTATGTTCGCATGGAGTGCTGTGGAGCTGTGTTTGAACTGGAAAAGGATATTGGAAAACAAATCGAAAACGGATTTGTTGTAGATGTTCAATCCAGTCTAACCAATGCAACTGTTGTCCATAAGGATGAAACAGGGTACTGCCCGCATTGTGGAATGCCTTTGGAGGAATCGTTTCGTTACTGCCCATATTGCGGAAATGACCGACAAGTATAAAAACTTTACACTCTTATTTGGCGCTTTTTGAGGTGTTGTTATGCAGCGATATACTTTGGAGCAACTGTTAAAAGAGAAGTCAAGGATTGTTATAGACGGATCTATGAGCTCTTTATTGGAGGAAATGGGATTAAATCTGAACCATAAGTTATGGACAGCTTTAGCTTTGTCTGAGTATGAGGATATGGTCAAAGAAGTCCATAAAAGGTACTTTAGATCTGGTGCAGATTGCGGGATCACTTGTAGTTATCAAGCTACGATCCCCGGATTGATAGAATGTGGATATTCGCTTCAGGAAGCAGAAAGGATCATTCAAAACTCTGTCAGGTTGTTTTTAGCAGCAAGGCAGGAATGGTGGGAAGAAGAAGGAAGAGAGAACGGAAGAGCATGGCCTTTATGCTTGGCGTCATGCGGTCCCTATGGAGCTTATCTGGCTGATGGATCGGAATATCGCGGCAATTATGGAATATCCAATGAGAAATTGCGGGAGTTTCATTACAGAAGAGCCGAACTTCTTTGGAACGAAGGAGCAGATCTTCTACTGTTTGAGACGATGCCCTCTTTACCGGAAGTGATGATCTGTGCTGAAATAGCAGAGGAGTTAGGATCTGATTACTGGATCAGTTTTTCGTGCTGCGATGGTGAGCATATCAACGAGGGGGATAAGATCTATGATTGTGCACTTCAGTTGAGTAATAATCATCCCCATCTTAAGATGATCGGCGTGAACTGTTCCAAACCAGAGTTTGTCGTAAGTTTGATCGATGAACTGAAAAAAGCAACAGATCTTCCAATTGGAGTATATCCAAATAGTGGCGATGTATACGATCCTCAAACAAAGTGCTGGTGTAAAAGAGAAGATTCTCTACCTTTTGGTACCCTCGCTGATTCTTATTACAATGAAGGCGCTACTGCTGTGGGAGGTTGCTGTACTACAGTTGAAAAGCACATCCGAGAGGTCACCAACGCGCGTGAGCGTTTTTTGCAGAGGATACATTCGATCTAAGTATTGGTGTATAATCTAAGCATACAATAGTATTCATGGAGGTGTGTCGTGGTAACAAAAGAGGAATTGATCGCATTGGGTTGGGAAGCAAGAGAGAAAGCATATTGCCCTTACTCGAATTACATGGTTGGAGCTGCAGTGCTGGGTTCTAACGGTAAGGTTTATACAGGTTGCAACATTGAGAATGCCAGTTATGGTCTGACAGTCTGCGCTGAAAGAGTAGCCCTTTTTAAGATGGTTTCGGAGGGGTGCAGATCATTTGAAGCGATTGCTGTTTGCACCGGAGATCCAGGAAAAGAGGGACCTCCTTGTCTGGCTTGCAGACAGGTAATGACAGAATTCTGCGCAAACTTTGATGTGCCAGTATATGACTGCAGCCCAGACGGTTCTGTATGGGAGCATAAACTTAGTGAGTTATGTCCGCTTCCTTTTGTCGCATTTGAGAAGAACAAGGATTACCACGATTAAAAACTAAATATTAACAAAGCGCCAGTGCACCAAAAAGATAGGGGCACTGGCGTAGTTTCGTATTGGGATTATTTCAGGGGTTCAAAATCGGATGCAGGGTGTTTACATAACGGGCAAATGTAGTCATCAGGAAGCGTATCTCCTTCGTATACAAATCCACAGATCTTACATACGAATCCTTTTCTTCCTGCAGCTTCAGGTTTTGGCTTAACATTGTTTTGGTAGTATGTGTACGTCATAGTTTCTTTGCTGGAGACAACGCGTGCTTCCGTGACGGAACAGATGAACATACCGTGTGTATCAAGGTCGACATAATCTTCAACTTTCAAAGAAAAGAACGAGTTGATGTATTGGGGAAGAAAGACAAGCCCGTTATCTGCATAAAGTTTTTCCATTCCCTCGAACTTATCTACTGCTCGACCAGTCTGGAAGCCAAATCGTTTAAACACATCGAAAGGCGCGTCAACGGATAAACAGTTAACATTCATGATACCTGTTTGCTTGATGACGTGATGAGAGTAATTCGTTTTATTGATACATACTGCAATGCGGTTTGGAGTGTTCGTCACTTGAGAGACAGTATTAACGATCAAGCCATTGTCTTTCGATCCGTCATTGGAAGTAACAACATATAGACCATATCCTATATTGAACAAAGCTGTTAGATCATTTTTATTTGCTGTGTCTTCTTTGCGTGCAAGATATTCCTGGCATAACTCGTCAGCTAGGGTTTGAAGTTGTTTTTTGTTTTCATCGGAAACGCCGGAAAGGATCCTGACACTGTTTTCAGCGAATGTTAGATTCTTGGATTTCTCCAAAAGCGATTTCATGACTTTTACAGCCATTGGAGCCCAAGATCCATTCTCTATCAATGCGACAGTTCGGTTTTGGTAATTCCGCTCTGTAAGGCTTTGAATGAACTCGCGCATATAAGGGAAAATCTCAGCATTGTATGTCGTGGTGGCAAGAACAAGTATTCCATATTGGAAGGCTTCAGACACGACTGGCGCCATATCGGAACGGGCAAGATCCCGAATTACGACCTTCGGGCAACCATTCGATTTGAGTTTTTCTGCAAGAAGTTCAACCGCTTTTTTGGTGTTTCCATAAACAGATGTATATGCAATAAGAACGCCATCTGTCTCAACCCGATAAGAGGACCAGGTATCATAAAGAGACAGGTATTTTGTTAGGTCTCCGCTTAAGATCGGACCATGGAGCGGACATATAGTATCGATTTCCAAAGAAGAGGCCTTCTTGAGCACACTTTGAACCTGGGCACCATATTTCCCAACGATGCCAATGTAATATCTTCTTGCTTCATCGACCCAATCTTCCTCTACATCAAGGGCTCCGAATTTTCCAAATCCATCAGCAGAGAAAAGTGTTTTTTCGGAACTCTCATAGGTCATGAGAACTTCTGGCCAGTGTACCATTGGAGCAGTAATAAAATGAAGTTCATGCGTTCCTAAGGATAGAGTGCTTCCTTCACCAACTTCAAGTTTGTTTTCAGTGACCTCCTTGCCAAAGAAATTGGTCATCATGGCAAAGGCTTTGTTTGAGGAAACGACAGTAGTATTAGGATAGGCTTGAAGAAAAGAAAGGATGTTTGCAGAGTGGTCTGGTTCCATGTGTTGTATCACCAAATAATCTGGAGTCCGTCCGGATAAGGCGGAAGCAAGATTGTCCAGCCATTCATGGGTAAAGTTTTTGTCAACAGTATCCATAACGGCGATTTTATCGTCAAGGATAACATAAGAATTGTATGACATTCCTTTAGGAACGTGATAATGACCTTCAAAAAGATCTATCTTATGGTCATTAACACCGATATAACGTATTTGGTTTGTTAGACTCATGATTATCTCCTTTAGGTGATATGGTGTGGTTCAATTATACAGGAAATGTATAGGAATGTCTTCATCAGTAAGAGTTTAGATTGAATGGTGAAAAAGGTTGTGAGAAAATAAGGGCGAACTTATATCGTGTGGAGACAAAGAATGGACAAAAGTAAACTTAAATACTGGAGCAAGGTTGAAGCGGGAATCCTTCTTTTGACGATAGGAGTCTATTTCTTTAAGACACCAAACAATTTTGCTACTGGTGGGGTGAGTGGGCTTTCGCTTCTGCTGGCAAAAGCATTTCCTGTTTTGACACAAGCAGAGTATATGGCTTCGATCAATGTTTTGTTGTTGATCTTAGGAGTTCTCGTACTGGGAAAAGAGTGCAGCGGACTAACGATATTCTGCTCTCTGCAGTTCTCCGCATTGAACTGGCTCTTGGAAGTGTTGATCCCAATGAAAAAACCGTTCACTACCGAGCCGCTTTTGGAATTGGTCTATGCAATGTTTTTGTCGGGAATTGCTTCCGGAATACTTTTCGATTGTAATGCTTCTTCCGGGGGGACAGACATCATTGCCTTGATCCTCAAGAAGTATTCGACACTTGACATCGGCAGGGCATTATTGATAACGGATATGGTCATCGTTTTATCAAACTTTTTTATCAATGGGATGTCAGCTGGATTGTACTCCTTGTGCGGTTTGTTTATGAAAACTTTCTTGATCGACAATATCATCGAGTCCATGAATTTGTGCAAGGCATTTACGATCGTTACGACTAAACCGGATGAGATAACGGACTATATCATGAACAAACTTCACCATGGTGTGACCATGTATGAAGCCCACGGTGGGTTCACTCATGGGACGAAATCGATGCTTTTGACGGTCTGCCGCCGTGCAGATGCGTTTAAACTTCGGAGGTACGCCAAGCAGGTCGACCCGGATCGTTTTATCATCATCACAAACTCAAGTGAGATCATCGGAAGAGGGTTTCGTGAGGTTTAGAAGTTATATCTCTTAGTGTGAAATAATCGTATGCTTGAATTGACAAGAAAAGACAGAATCATTTAGAATATATCTGTTCTTTTTTGGCTGAGACGGGATCATTAACCGATCAAACCTCTTTTCGTCAGAGAGTGGGAAGCATGGCTGTGACTTCCCTCGAAATGGTTATCGGATGCCGGTTCCCTGAGCCTCCGCAAAAGCGGCGCAGAGGTGCGTTAAAACGGAGTGAGAGGTGCAGACTGATTCTGTACAAAGCGGGTGGTACCGCGGATGTCGACGATTCGACCTTCGTCCCGATTGAGGGCGGAGGTCTATATTTTTGGCAAGAATAGTTTTGTTGATTACTGGTGTAGCAAGTTTTAGTTGACCTTTGATATCAGCATTTTGATTTATGAGACAATTAACCGAGGAGAAATAATTATGAACAAGATCACTTCCAAGGAACTGCGCAATGCTTGGATTCGTTTTTATGAGGAGCGGGGGCATCTGAATATTGGCGCAGTTTCGCTCATTGGAGACGGCACTACTGGTGTTATGTTCAATGTGGCAGGTATGCAGCCACTAATGCCTTATCTGTTGGGTAAAGAACATCCATCAGGAAAGAAAAGACTTTGTAATGTCCAGGGATGTGTACGAACAGTAGACATCGAGAGTGTGGGAGATCCTACACACTTTACATTCTTTGAGATGATGGGCAACTGGTCTTTAGGTGATTATTTCAAGAAGGAAAAGACTCAGTGGAGTTATGACCTGCTAACGAAAGTCTTTGGCATGGACGGAAATGAGTTGTGTTCCACTGTTTTCGAGGGAAATGATGCTGCTCCCAGAGATGAGGAAACAGCTGAATTGTTGAAAAATGTTGGCATTCGTCCTGAGCATATTTTCTATCTTCCTAAATCAGATAACTGGTGGGAGTTGGAAGGGACGACAGGCACACCATGTGGTCCAGATAATGAGTGGTTTTATCCTCGTCACAACAGACCTTGTGGTCCTAATTGCGGTCCTACATGTGGATGTGGGAGATATGTGGAAGTTGGCAACGATGTCTATATGCAGTATGTGAAGACAGAAGATGGCTATGCTCCCTTGGCGAACAAGAACGTGGATACAGGTTTTGGTTTGGATCGTTTGCTTCTCTTCTTGAACGGTCTTACAGACGGTTATAAGACAGACCTGTTCTTGCCTGTGATCGAGTACTTGGAGAAGGAATCAGGTCTCAGTTATGATAACGATCCTGCAGCACAGAAAGCGATGCGTATTGTAGCAGATCATATGCGCACATCTACCATGCTGATCGGAGATGTGAATGGAATCGTACCTTCCAATGTTGGAGCAGGTTATATCTTACGCCGCTTACTACGTCGCGCTATTAGGTATACGAGACAGTTGGGTTTGGATTCTTCTGTGCTTGCGGGAGTTAGCCGCATTTTCATTGAAAAGATCTATGATGAGGCTTATCCGCTTCTGGTGGAGAAGGAAGAGTACATTCTGGATGAGATCATGAAAGAGGC
>JAFUBI010000294.1 GCA_017460285.1 Oscillospiraceae bacterium
GGATCCTTCACTCGGTCGGTTTTAAAATCGATCAAAATCGCCTGATCCTCTTGAATCAGCACACAGTCAGCTATTCCCTGAAGTAATATCTGTTCATCGCCTGCACTCTTCAATCCATCCTTGTATTCCCTTGCGGGCACAAAATCCAGAAATGAGTATTCCCGAAGCACTTGTTTTGCGTTGAGAACCTGTTTTCCCAACTCACTGTTAAAAAACGCAGATACAGATTCCGGTCGAATGCTTTCTGCTTCTCTTTCATCCAAATACTGTCCCTGAACGAGACGCTTGATCTCTTGAACAGGATCTGAGGCAGCTGCTGTAAAATCACACACTTCCATGAATCGATGAATCGCTGTACCTTGTTCCGCTGCAGAAAGCCTCCCCGCTTTGGCAAAAGAAGGTCTGCTCAGGATCACTGAACCAAAGCCGTCACCATGAGTCATCTCCGTGACTGTGATCTTTGTCGGAAGGTTCGTCATTTCCCAATTGGGATATACAAATCTGGTTCTTCTGTTGATTTCCTTCACCGTGTCATCAACATTTTCTTTAACTGGTTTCTCACCGCTCAATGAAACTTCTAACGCTTTAGATGTAGTCTTTAGGCTCAGCGTCCCATCTGTTTCTGTTGCTCCATCTAGAACCGTATTCCCTAAGCCTTCAGCAGCATAAGACATCAACATCCATGCAAGTGAAGAATTCGCTGTCGATGCGATACCTGGAAGAACCTCTCCATTAACGATCCTGCTTTTCTGCTTTTCAACAGTTTTTAGCGCTTCTCCCTCTTTCTTATCCGCAAATGAAGCCGTGACGATATTCTTTTGCCTTGCACGTGTGAGAGCCACATACAGGATGCGCATCTCCTCCGCTTTCGATTCGAACTGTTTTTTCTGTGAGATCGTTCGATAGATAGGACTGGTCTCCATATAAGGACCATCCTCCGATTCCTGACGCAGTTTCATTCCTGCCCCACACTGCGCATCGAACAGCACACTGGCTGACCGAGAGTCGCTCATGTTGAACTGATGCTCTGTATTCGCTGTAATGACGATCGGCCACTCTAATCCTTTCGCTTTATGAATCGTGGTGATCGTAACTCCAACGTCTCCTCCGACACCTAGTGAAGGACCTCGCCCTTGATCGGCAGCAGATTCGCAGTGTCTAAGGAAATCCCTGAGATCTTTACCTCCAAACTGTACATAGGAAGAAGCATAGTCGATCAATGCAAACAGCCTCTCTTTTCTCCTTTCCGATTCAGGAGGAGCGGTCAACAGGATCTCTGCTTCAGAGTCCGTGATCGCAGCGCCAACAAGTTCTTCCACTGACAGATGGGAAGCCTTTTCCCGCAGCGAACGTAAAAAGTTCACGAACTTTATAGATCTTGTATCCGTTTGCTGGAGAAGAAGCTGCCAGAGTTTCTTCTTCCTATCTAGTAGTCTAAGTTTTACCACATCATCCACAGAAAAACCGCCTATAGGTGAGAGCATAACGGTCACAATATCTACGTCTCTTCTGGGATTGTCGATCGCTCTAAGCAAAGAGATCATCGTACGTATCTCAGAGCTTTCAAAGAAATTGTCGTTTCCAGGAGCAGAACATGGGATGTCATAACGATTCAATGCGGTCCTGAATCTTTCAAAATTGTTTTTTGCTGTGCGCAGCAGGATGCAAAAATCCTCTGGTCTGCACGGTCTTATCGTATCCCCATCACAAATAGGATATCCATGATCCAACATGTCCTTGACTCTTGAGGCGACGTAATTCTCTTCGATATTCCCCTCCCCTTCGACAAGGATCAACTCCATTCCTACTGGATCCTGAGGCTCCTTGCTATCAGGGATGTCTCCTTTTACCAGTCGATCATTTTTGTTGTAGTCAACACCGCCAAACTTTCTGGTCATGAGGGGATCGAAGATTCTGTTCACGCTGTTTATAACCTGCTTGGAACTGCGGAAATTGTGCTGAAGAGCTATATATCTCGGGAATTCACCTTCAGAACCTTCGTAATCATCGCGCACTTTCATGAAGATCGTCGGATCCGCCCGCCGAAAACTGTAGATGCTTTGCTTGACATCTCCCACAAAAAACAGATTCTTTCCGTCATGAGAGATCGCATCAAAAATTGCTTTCTGTCTTTCATTCGTATCCTGAAACTCGTCAACAAAGATCTGGTCATAACAGGAGGAAATAGAAGCAGCTTCATCGCTTATGCTTCCATCCGCTTTGTATAAAAGCTGGAGCGAATAGGTCTCCAGGTCGTTGTACTCAAAATATTTCCTCTCCTCCTTTAATTCGGTGAGGTTTTTCTGATACTGTTCCTTGATCCTTATAAGCGTCTTCATCAGTGGGTATTGAAGCGAAAGACACTGCGAAACAGACTCTTTTGAAAAAGCGAAAGCTGTTTTATCTCCTACCCTGCTCAAAAGATCCTTTACGAGATCTTTTCTCGCTCTAAACCGATCTTTTATCTCCTCTGGAAGCGATCTGGGTATTTGAAAACTTGGTTTTTTCTCATTGAGGAGTACGTCGATTAGTTCTGCATTCCAAGAATCTACCGCATGCCTAAGTTCACGTATCGTTACCAGATCCATCTGAAGTCTATCACTAAATCTCACATCTCCAGGGACGACTTCTGAAACTAACGCCAAACTGCCGCGGGTGATCTTCTCGGCTTCATCCAGCAATTCATGCACCTGTTCTCTCGCATATTTTCCCCAACCGGTACTCTTGGGATCTATCGATGGATCCGAATCAGCCAAGACCATCTTTTCCCATTTTTCCGGCCACGCGATAGTCTGTTCAAACTCGTACAATTGGGAAACCGCCGACACCACTTCTTTATCGCTTCGAGATCTGCCGAAATTCCTCACAAGTTCTCCCATCTCATCCGGTATGAGGGAATAACACTCCTCCATTGCCTGTTCGAGAGCGCGCCTTTTCAAAGACTCCGAAAAAACTTCGTCTGCTATCGTAAAATCAGGCGGAATATTCAAACTGGAAAAATACTCCCTGAGCAACTGCGCGCAGAAAGAGTGAACCGTACTTATCCGAGCTCTTCTCAACTGTCTCTGTTGTCGCTTGAGATAACTATTGCCCGGGTCTTTCGCGATCCTTTCATTCAGTTTTCTCTTGATCCGCTGTCTCATTTCCGAAGCAGCAGAGTTGGAAAATGTCAAAACCAGGATCTTAGAGGCATCCAAAGGGTTGTCTTCGTTCGCAAGCATAGAGACGATCCTCTCGGAAAGGACAGTAGTCTTGCCGCTTCCTGCAGCCGCGCCGACTAAGATCGATCCGCCGCGACTTTGAATTGCCTGCTTTTGTTCATTTGTGAACTTTTCAGCCATTCAGACACTCTCCTTCCCAAACATCTCTTCATTTGACATCTTTTTTATCGGTCGAAATACAGTTACACGCTCATGATCGCATACACCTTTATAATCGCAGACTTTACAGGCATCATAGTCAGTTCCTTTTCTAGCAGGAATCGCTTCAAAGTTACCTTCACGAATAGCATTCGCCATCTCTAGGATCAGTGAGTCGATGCGCCTTTCTAACTTTCCAAAATCTTCCAAAGAACTCAGACTTGTCTTTTTCCACTGCCCTTTTTTATCGATCTTGGTCGGAATAAAGATTCCTTCTCCATTTGCTTCCATAGCCCGAAGCACCTTTGGATCATCTATCAGAAGTCCTTTCATCGTATAAATCGATGAGGCTTTTTCTTCTCCCGATTGGGGAGATGGATCACTTGGCATATAAAGAACGCCTGCTACACGTAGTTCCTCACCATATCTTTCTTGACCATGGTTTTTTAATGAGAAGAGATATAGGAGCATCTGGATATTCAGTCCTTGCCAAACATCGGAAAGATCAAATTTCTTTTCTCCTGTCTTGTAATCCACTACACGGACATGACCGACTCCATCCGAATTGAACAGGTCGACCCGGTCGATCTTTCCCTCTACAACTGCACTGCTCCCGTCGCCGAGAATATATCTCGTTCCTTCTATATCTCCTTTTTTGCCAATTGAAAGTTCGAAATCAACAGGTCTAAACTCGCTTTGCTCCTGCTCTTCTCTGAGCCTTATTGCCAGCCTGCAGGTCGCATCCTTGATCTGATTGCAGATGGTCTGCATCCTCCTGCTTCTGCTTTCAGGAGGAATCAGTTGATCCAAATAACTATCTGCCAAACGGGAGCAGATCAGAATCAGCATGCTCTCATCCACACTGAGAAGGTCTCCGTTAAGTTCCTTCATCATGTGTTCCATGACGTCATGAACGAAATTCCCTGCTTCCAAAGGGGATATATCCGCCTTATGAAGCGATTGGATATTCAGCAGATATCTCATCAAAAAACGGAACCTGCAGTTTTCAAAACTCTCTATCTTAGAAGAAGAGATCCTTTGCTCATTCCCCGCAAGTTGTTTTGCCAGAGCTTTATCCTTAATGATCAGAGGTTTTCTCTCGATTCGTTCCTTAAAATCCTGGCAAATCTGTCGCAGGTCGCTTTTATCCAATGCTTCCTCAAGATACTTATCCCCTGTCGACAAAGCATCGGCATACCTCAATCTGGCAGTCAGGTCATTGACGATGCCAAACTCAGGCTTTCGACTGATCGGTGTTAAGGAGAGCCGCTCTGTGAAGGCAGCCACCTCTGCACACAGTTGCAACGCATTTCCTGCGTGATCTTTTTCAGCATAGGAAAGATACAGTCGTTTCGTGGCAATGGAACAGGAGTGGTAAAGAAAATAGATCTCCATATCTGCACACTCTTCGAAAGCACCCGTAACATAGAAATGGTTGTTATACAGCAGATCCCGTTCTTCCAGCGTGAACAGGACACCATCAAAATTTTCTTTGGGAAAGATACCGTCGTTCATGCCGAGTACGAATACGTTTTCCGGGCTTTGAAAAGAAGGTCTGTTCGTCTCACCGACGACAACCGCATCCAGTCTCTCAGGGATCTGAAGTGCTTTTGTTGATCTCGCCATAATGCGCAGTAAATCACAGACTTCATCCCTGGTAAGGCGATCTTCACCGACCAGAAGGTATAATCGATCGATCATATCCAAAGAAAGTTGGGCGTCACATCTTCCCGGCTGATCCATCTCAGCCATTTTATCCAACCCGCCTACACTCTCCAGCAAAATGTAGGCCGCTTTCACGAGATCAGCTCCAACCGCTTTCTGGGCAGAGCGCAGATAGGGCTCCATCCAACCCATCACTTTTTTCCGCACTTTTTCCGTCTCTTCCAGCAGCGACGACATCTCCTCGGTCAAAGATCCCATTCCTTCCGGATTCTCTGTGAACGGTTTGTTCCAGTCTTCTCCCTCTATTCCATGAACAAACACATAGCTCTCCAGGATGGTATTTTCTTCTTCCGCTATGTCACAGATCCCAGTTTTTAACAGGCGAAGCAGGCTGTCTGTCCGTATACCGCGAGCCATCTCCAATGCAGCCAGCAGAAATGTAGTACAAGGAGCATAGGACAGAGTCTCCGGCACATCAAACACATATGAGATCTTGTAGCGATCAAAGACCCTAAGGATCGCCTCCTGGTATTGGGCCGCATCCCGAAGCAAAATGACGATGTTTCTATATTGAACTCCCTCTTCTCTTGTCAGCCTGAGGATCTCATCAGCGCATTGTTCCACTTCGTCATAAATATTGTTTCCTTTCATGAAATGAAGCCCATCTGTTCGATCCGAAGCCCACTCTCCCATGCCAAAAAAGTGTTCTGCATTCACCAATCCAGTAGGCTTCGTCGTGTCATCGACAGGAAACAAAACTGTCTTGGGAAATGACCCATAGAACTCGTGATAAGAGTTTGCCAATCTGTCTGCTGCTTTGGCTGTTGCCGCAAAAGCGCCATCTTTGTCCTTATCCGTTCCCATACATTCCACAGTGACGAAAACATTAGTCGCACGGGATGCGATCTTTATGATCAATGCCCGCGTTATGGCATTAAATCCAAAAAAGCCATCTATATATACTTCTTTACCATCAAGCATTCCGGAACTTAAGAGCATCTCTCCGGCGGTCTCCATTTCGCTGGAACCATCGAAGTATGAGCCTTCCAATTCCCTCTCATATTCCTCAAGAAGGAGAGCGATCTCGATAAACTTCTGTTTGGAAAGATCGCTTCTGCATGTTTCCGAAATCTTTCTCAGCGCTTCTGGACCAGCTTTTTCGTTTCTTAATTCCTCAATGAGTTGGCTCAGCATCTCATAGAACGCAGTATCTTTGCCTCTCTTTTTATAGAAAGCCAGCTTGTCGGCACAGTTGAGAACTGTTTTCCTGAGCAAAGCGATCTTTTCAGGGTCATCCAGAAAAGTGCGCGCGAACCCTCCCTGCCTGCGAATGATATCGCGACAAAGTTTTTTCATGTTCGTCACTTCACAGTATCTGCGCTCAGAAGGATCAAGACGTTTTACAAGTTCCACTTCAAAAATGTAATCCACATTTTCACGAACGATCAGGAGTGACTCCTTTCCCTGTTTCGCTCGTTCTACTATCCGATTCAAACACCAGGATGTCTTGCCGCTTCCATTTCTTCCCTTGATGATCGTCAGCATGATCTACTCTCCATTGTTGTTTTTTTTCATTATATAAGATATATGTGTCCCGTTGTCCGGACAGTACAAAAATCGTTTTTTCGCTCATATTGGAAAAAGCACAGCAAATGTCATTAGCATCTGCTGTGCAGGATTATACATTACCTCTCTGAATACATCTCAACGCCCCGTGGCGTTGGAGCTGCTGTCCAGCACCCGTACTGCTCTGCGCGCATCTTTTCTCTGCACTCAAGAGCCTTCTTTCTATTGTGAAACATTCCGAAAACACAAGCCCCGGTCCCTGTCAAAGCAGCATAAAAAGCTCCGTTTTCTCTTAACTTCGAAACAATAGATAATGTTTCTTCATCCGGTATGGCCGTCTCAAATACGTTTCCGGCAAACTTCATCGCGGATACGATATGACCACCCTCGAGGTTACTGATCACTTGATCTGTTTCCGGATGCTCCAACAGGGGATTTCCATCGATCGCTTCAAAAACAGCCTTAGTGGATTTGCCTACCTTAGGCATGACCAACACAAGTTGATATCTGCTGTCACAATCGAAAAGCTGAAGTTCTTCACCTATACC
>JAFUBI010000295.1 GCA_017460285.1 Oscillospiraceae bacterium
GAAAAGGTATGCAAGGCACTAAACTGCACATTTGATCAGGTAGTTGAGATAGTACCGGACAAAGAAGAGACTGGCAGGATTTTTGAATAAGCAGTTTTGATTTAATGATAATAGATGCGTATGGAATAATAGGACTAAATTCAAAAGACTCGATAAATAAAGGGTTTGGGAAGCTTAGTCCTATTTTGTTTAGCCCACAAAAGAGACTAACAGTCGAATTAAGGAGGTGCCATGCGCAGATTAAAGATTTTTCTGCGAAGTGTCCTGCTGCCAGTATGCATAGCAGCATTGCTGGCAGTATTATTCCGTTCTGTGTATTTCAAAGACAATCAAATGAACTTTCTTCTGATGTGGATCTGCATTGGGATTCCATTTGGAATCAGAAGGATGTTTCTCTGGCTTGTGCCGCATAAGTATGATCTTGCTGGCACCGTCGGAGTATTTGCTCTTGATGTAATACTGGGAGGAATCATAGGAGGCTTCGGACTAATATTTCAGATTCTTGGAGGTGTCATAGAGACGGTAAAAGGGTAAAATATAGTTACATAGTAATTTCACATTCAAATGTGATAATTGATATTGGAAAGGCAGGGATCAGATATGGCTCAGGGCAAGTTTCAAGTTGGTCAGACAGTCTATCTGATCTCTTCCGTTAACTGGATAAAGGAAGCTACTGTTCTTAAGTATTCTGGCGGATTCTATACGATCAAATGGACTGATTCTGATGGCGGTACTAGAGTCAGAGAATCAAGGTTCTTTGTATCTAAAGAAGATGCAGAGAATGAACTGAAAAGAATGAAAGGATACAGGCCGTAAAATCGGAAGTTGTGGAGCAGAAAATGTACAGAATCGAAGTAGATTTGTAAAGGAAAACAAAATGGTTCCACAAAGTTTTCCGAAAATTCTATAAAGCCTTGGAATATAGACTAGATGATATTCTGGGAATATTCCCTGGTGAAAATGCTGAGTATAAAAAATCAAGTAAGTGATTGGAGGAAAAAGATGATATTAGCAGCAATTGTTCAGGTTTCTGTATGCTTTCTTATTCTAAGATGGCTTTTAAAGAAAAAGCCTGGCGAACCGTATTCCAAAAAGACGGTCAAAAAGTTTGTACTGTTTGGAGCATTAGGCGTAGTCCTGTGGTATTGCTGTTCGTTGGCTCTGCCTCTGGAAGAAGATACCTTTTTCGGCATGAATCCGATTTTGAGCGGTTTCCTGACGGCGCTGATCACAGCAGCACTGATCGAGGAGATCGTGAAATATATTGTGTTCCGGCTTGCTATAAGGAATAACCAAGAGGTAGTCAGATGGCTGGATGTGATCATAGCTGCCATAGCGGTGGGGGTCGGCTTTACTCTGCTGGAGGATGTGACGTACCTGTTTGACGGTGCCGGAACTATCATTCGCGCGATTTTGCCAGGTCATCTCCTGTTTCAGGGACTCATGGGGTACTATTATGGGAAAGCCCGCATTACAAAGCAGTTCAAATATCATGTATTGTCTCTGGCGGTTCCCATTATAGTTCACACATTATTTGACATGTTCATCATTGGTTTGATGTCGATCGTGGGAAACACTGAAGCATTGACCGGCATTACGGAAGAACAGCTCATGAGCCTGCCTTACTACAGCTACATAATCCCGATGCTGGTTTGTGCCGTCGCAGTTATTATCTGCACCCTCATTGCGCTGATACTGTTTTTCCGAAAAATCGCTGTATGGAGCAGAAAGGGAGAAAAACAGGAGCTTTTGAAGGGGCAACAAAGCATTTGAGTCGATTATATATAGATCATATATCATGGAATAAGTACATAAGAAGTACGATAGATATGATCGGAGGATGTTTGTGGCAAAGCTGAATAACACATTGACACTGAACATTCCGGAAGGGTTCCGGGATCTGACTGATGAAGAAATAAAAGGAAAATACCTGGGAGCTCCTCCGCAGTGGTGTGTTTCCGATCCACAAAGACATATGATTCTTACAGCAGGCTGGAAAAAGATCAACAGATTCTCAGCCCTTTTATTGAGCGGGAAGGATCTGGAGAAACAGCTCGAAAAGGCGATACTGGATGCCATGGATCCATACGGTGTATCCTTCGGGGAACACACAAATGTACCGATCGGTACGGAGAAAGCCGAAGGATTCACCTGTCAGTATACAGCGGAAGGGATCAAAATGATAAGTGAATCGCTGGTTGTGCTCTATGAGAAAACAGCATACTATCTCTTTGCCTATGTCCGCGCAGAACGGGAAGAGGACTGCCTTGCTCTCTTCCATGAGGTCCTGAAAGAAGGAATTTTTGAATAGAGGAAGAAAGGAAAAATGATTATGGATATAAAAAAGGACTATCACTGGTCGCATTCGGATTTCTTTTTACACTGGTAAATCTGAATTTGCAGGAATATGAATATGATAAAGGAAAAACGTCTAACGGCATTCATTCTTCTGTTTTCTATTATGGCAATGATAAGCCTGACCGGATGTGGAAGGTCTAGAATAGATAATGCCGTTGATACAAACAGGAGTGTATACAATAATATCTATGAGTTTTCGGAATTCCTTACTGAGGAGCAGTATGATGAATATATGAATGATGATGGAAGTCTTTTTAATAGTCTTCTTGAATTCAAGCATCGGTTGGCCGAAAGTTCCGAATTTGAATTCTATGCCTATTGCAACAACTTTGTAGAAGTCATAAACAGCGAGATACCTGAGATATGTATTGTAAACTACGGTACAGAATTTGAGGAGGAATCAAAATATGTCATCAATGGGGAAAACATAACGGCAGCTGAAGCGATTCAGGTATCGGAAAATTTTTTTACGCTGTTTCCTGTGGAAATAACAGAAGGAAGATGTTTTCAGTCAACGGATTTTGATCGTCATTATTCAGATCCTATTCCTGTAATTCTGGGAAAGGCCTATCATGAGTCATTACATTTGGGCGACACGTTTGAAGCGTATTATATTAGTAATCGAAGAACTTTCACGGTTATCGGCTTCATAGATGCGGAATCATCTTTCTATCAGCGTTCTAAAAGATGTATGGAGTCTTATGAACGTTATATTGTTATGCCATTTGAGAGCATTGAAGAAGACTCTGTTTCTGCGAGAGCAAATCTTCTTCAGCAGATTTGCGGTTTTATTGAGTTATATGGAGATCGCAGTTTCGCCTTGCAGACAATTCAGGGTTATTTGAAGGATACTGGACTTGAAGATTGGAACGAAGCAATAGTCGTTAACAGTAAAAGCATACATGAAAAAATGAATTAGCAGATAACTTCCAGTTTGTCACTGAGTAACTAACAATTGAATAGTTAGATTTGAGCGTTCATTTTGATCTCTCCGGAGATCGGAGTGAGCGCTCTTTTTTGTTGCAACGGAAGGAGGACAGATGAAGCTATTTTTAGGAGTACTGTTTGGAATAGGGTTTATCAGCATGATCTGGTCATGCCTGGTGGTGGCCAGTGATGCAGATGACTGGTCGGAGAAATATTGGAGAAATGAAAATAATCAGAAAGAGAGGTAAAGCAAGATGCCGGTGTTTAGAGTTGAGAAGACCAAAGATTATACGGTCATGTCCAACTACCACCTCAGAGATAAGTCGATATCTCTGAAGGCAAAGGGACTTTTATCCCAGATGCTGTCGCTTCCTCCGGAATGGGATTACACCCTTCAGGGCCTGGCTTACATCAACAAGGAAGGAAAAGATTCTATCCGAGAAGCGGTAAAAGAACTAGAAACGCTGGGTTATGTTACACGATGTCAGGCACGAAGTCCCAATGGCAAGTTCAGTGGATATGATTACGTTATTCATGAGCAACCGTTGTCGGGAAACCCGACGTCGGATAATCCGACGACGGTAAATCCAACGTCGGAAAATCCGATGACGGAAAACCCGATATCGGAAAATCCAACGCAAATAAATAAAGAAAGAGAAAAGAAAGAAAAAGAAAATATTGATTGTATAAATCATCGAATCATATCTTATCCGGGGTCGGAAAACATGCCCACAGGCAGTCAGAAACACGATCCATCAACTGATACGATGCGATTAGATGAGAGGAAGTCATACGAAGAATCTCTTAAGGAGAATATCGAGTATGACTATTTTATTAAGCATGACAGCAAACACAGGGAACTGGTCAAAGAGATTCTGGAAATCATGGTGGATGCCGGATGCTCAAGAAGTCCGTTCATCCGAATCGGCAGAGATGAGAAACCGACATATATCGTCAAAGACAGATTCCTGAAGCTGGATTCATCGCATATCCAGTATGTTCTGGAGTGTCTGGATAACAACACTGTCGAAGTGAGGAATGTGAAGCAATATATTCTGACAACGCTGTATAACGCATCAATGACGATCGACAGTTATTATCAGCAGATGGTTCAGCACGATATGGCGAACTGGTAAAGGAGGTGGTGCCTATGATTGTGTTTAGCTCTTAAGCAATGATTCTATCTCAACGGAAGGAGGTGCATAGATGCAGGATGAGATAAACAGTAAAGTCGTTGCCTTATCGATCCGCACCGGTGTGCAAACCGCAAGGATAACAACAAAGGTTCTGCAGGCGGCAATCAGGAAATACATGCAGGATCATAAGCAGAGAGAACCGACTCTGACTCATGGCAAGCAGACGGTCGGAAAGCTGATGGAACAGAATGTGCAGCTTACAAATATCGAAGTGACGGATCAGAACATCAAGTCTTTTGAAAGGATCGCAAACAAGTACAATATTGATTTTGCCTTGAAGAAAGACAAGAGTATGGACCCACCGAGATACCTGGTATTCTTCAAAGCCAGGGACGGTAAGGTCATGGATGCTGCATTCAACGAATATGCTTTCAAAACAAGCAAAAGAATGGAACGTCCATCCATCAGAAAACTGCTGTCACAGAACATGGAAAAGGCAAAGCATATGCAGCGGGAGAAGGTCAAAGAAAAGACAAGAGGTCCGGAACGATGAAGGCCGATGTTAAAAGATTGATCTTGCTCAATATCCCGTATGTGATTGCCGGATACCTTGTGGATAAAGTCGCATGGCTGTATCGACATGTAGAAGGAGATCTTGCCGGAATGAGACTGGTCAATACATTTACCAATTTCAATCTGGCTTTTGCCAATCCTCTTCCAAGCTTCCATCCCAGGGACATTCTGATCGGTATTGCAGGAGCACTTATCTTAAAGGCGGTTGTCTACTACAAGGGCAAAAATGCCAAGAAGTTCAGACAGGGCGTGGAATACGGATCAGCAAGATGGGGAACACTGGCAGACATCAAGCCTTATGTTGATGAAAAGGATGACAACAACATCATCCTATATCAACTATACGTTTCCGCAATACAATGTGAGATTCATTGCGATCCATGACAGTTTCGATACCGTTGATCCCAACAATCCCAATCTGGATATGGGAATCTTCAAGAATATGTTTAATGAGTTCTATGCCAGAGATACATCCAGAAAGATCCGAGCAGTCACCAAAGCAAAGGGAAACAGAGGTGAACATCTCTGCACTGTTCCGCCATACGGCTACATTAAAGATCCGAAGGATAAAAACCACTGGATCGTTGATGAAGAAGCTGCCGAGAATGTAAAGAGAATATTTAAACTCTGCATGGAAGGTAAAGGACCGTCACAGATAGCTGATATCCTGGCAAAGGAAAAGATACTCACACCGAGTTCCTATCAGCGTTCTAAAGGAAGGAAAACACCTCATCCTGTATTGGCTGATCCATACAAGTGGGATTCTGCCACTGTAGCAGATATTCTTGAACAACGCAGCTACACGGGATGTACGGTGAACTTCAAGTTCTATACAAACTCGATATGGGACAAGAAAACACGTGTCAATCCTCTGGAGAAGCAGCTGATCATTCCGAATACCCAGGAAGCGATCATTGATGAAAAAGAATTCGAAAAGGTTCAAGAGATCAGGGAGAATCGACACAGAAGGACCAAGACAGGAAAGATAAACATGTTTTCCGGACTGGTATTCTGCGGCAACTGCGGTGCGAAGCTCTACTTCTCCACAACGAATTATTTCAATGACTCACAGGATTTCTTTGTCTGTTCCACTCATCGAAAGAACAGAAATGAATGCAGTGGTCATATCATCCGAGCATGTGTGTTGGAACAACTTGTCTGGATGCATATGAGGGAAGTGATATCTTATGTCACCTGTCATGAAGAATATTTCCGCAAACAGGTGGAAGAAGAACTTCTTACCAAGAGTGCCGAAAAGAAAAGACAGCAGAATAAACTGCTGGATGAAAAACAAAAGAGGTTCGATGAGCTGGATATCATTATCCAGAAACTCTACGAATCTAACGCTTTGGGAAAGATCAGCGATGACAGGTTTGTGAAGCTGTCTCAGGGATATGAAACTGAGCAAGCCGACCTTATCGCTGACATTGAATCCCTTGAGAGCGAAATACAGTTACAGGAAGAACAGAACAGATCTGTTGAGCAGTTTATCGAGAAGGTCAAGAAATACTCAGATTTCAGAGAGTTAACTCCCTACGCCTTACACTCATTGGTGAAAGCTATATATGTAGACGAGTATCCGATGGAAGGCAGAAAACATAGAGAGAAATCTGTCAAAATCGAATACGATATTCCAAAAGAACTCAATCTCGATAAATTGATGAAAGCATAAGGAAACGGCACAGCTATTATGCCGTGCCGTCCAAATTACATAGATATTGTCTTACGAGGAGAACGCTGAAGCTTCCTAGTTTCTTAAACTGTCAGTTAGATAGCCAAGCGGATCCCAGAGTTTCTGTCGATCACTTCATCACTGCTTACGAGTCCCTCGCGCTGCATGGACAACTGAAGCGCTTCCATCTCGATCTGGAGGCTCTTCTTATCCACCTCGAACAGGGAAGTATACAGATTATCTAGTGCGGCGTTGATATCGATCAAGTACTGGTTTACTTTTTGCACGGTCTCCCAGTCCGCGACATTGCTGCGCTCCAGACGGTCATATTTTCTTAGTATGCTGTTGGTTGAGGGGAGATAGTAATTCCAGAACTGACGCACATTAGCGATCTGATCGGGATTCGTGCGAAGCACGTTCAGGATCGTTCTTGCCTTTTGGCAGAGCTGGAAACCATTGGTGCGGATCGCTTCATTGCGGAAACCGGAGATCAAATTGTTCATAGAGTAGATCTCTTGAAGAGCGCTGGAAAGGATTCTTCCGTTCTCATCGTCCTGAATGGGTTCCATTGCAGGAACAACAGGGTCATTCTTTGCATCTCGTCCAGTAACGGTATTGATCTGGGTGACTGTAGCATCTTCTTTTTTGCTTTTCTCTCTGTGTCCAAGTCCTTTGATAAGGAAGAGAAGAAGCAGCGTTGCCAAGAACAGAGTTGCTGATCCTTCATAGATGGATCCGAGAAACAAGATTGTTGCCAATATAGTAAAGAAAGATATGTTGCGGATCCAATGGGAGAGAAGGCGAATTGCTGCTACACTTAGCTTGATAGTGATGTAGAGCGAAAAAATAGTTGCAAACACAGTGATCATGGTTCTTACCTCCTATGAATTCTTTGTGGGTTCGAATCACGGTATGAAAAAAGACCTTTACCGTGACCCTTGTCACGATAAAAGTCTTGCGGTCTCACTTGATACGGAAGTTCATCACTTCGGTATGACGGTTTCAAGATCACCTCTCGGTGTTCCGCTACTCCCCTTTATCTTGTGAGTATAAGATAACAGGCAGGGAACGCTTTGTCAAGGTAATGTGTTAAAGGTTTACATTTCGTTCACACTTGATTTTTGTCTGCGGACGCTTCGGTATATATTATCCAAGGAGAGTGCACTACTATGAGTTTTGTTTTTGAACCGGTATTATACGACGGAAGACCCAGTGGGGAAAGGCTAGAAAAAGAAGAAGATTGCTACGCTCTTCTGGAAAAGCTGGATATTTCATTTCAAAGGATGGATCATTCCCCGGCGGAGTCTATAGAGGATTGTGTTCTGCTGGAGCCATTCCTTCAAGTGAAGGCAACTAAAAACCTGTTTTTACGTAACAGAGCCAGAACAGCGTGGTACTTGTTGATGATGCCTGTTGATAAACCTTTTCATACACGCGATCTCATTGGGCAGATGGGTATTCAAAGGTTGTCCTTTGGAGAAAAAGACGCAATGCAAACCATGCTAAATCTTACACCTGGTTCCGTTAGTATCATGGGATTGATGTATGATGAGAAAAAGCATGTAAAACTTCTAATTGATCGAGAGGTCGTAGAAAAAGAATATATGAGATGTCACCCATGTATCAACACCTCTACGCTTAGGATACGCACGGATGACGTGATGAATAAACTTCTCCCGTACATTGGCCATTATCCGCAGATCGTTGTTTTGCCAAGATACGATTTGGGCTAGACACAGAAAAACTGAAGCACGTTGGTGCTTCAGTTTTTCTGTGTCTAATATACATTACAATAAAGAAACAAAAGAAGAATACAAACGGAACAAACTTGGCTTGTAATACAAAGTGGACGAAAAAATCGGCTTGTTGTTTGCATCCCAGTGAAGATCATCCACTACCAACACATTATTGTCAGAATCAAGTTCTAATAATTCTTTTACTTCTGTTGGGGGAGGGCATGCGTTGTATAAACGTTTACCTGCAATTTTGCTGATACCGTATTCTTTTGAGATCAATCCGTACAGTGAAGTTTCCCACTCAGTTTTGTCCGCGTTGATAAGTTTATCAAACTCCTCAGAAACAAAACTGATCTCGACGGCGCAAGGAAGACCATCCACATAACGAAGTCTGATGACCTGAAAAGCGTCATCACCGGGTTTTAGACCAAGAAACTCAGCGATGTCAGGATCGTCGACTGGCTTCATACCGGAAGAAGTTACCTTCGTCAGTGGAGTGTGACCGTCCATGATGCAGTCCGCAGTAAAGCCGGAACAGTCATTGACAGATAAATTCTTTAAAGTCTCAGTTACAAAAGTCCCTAAACCTTGTCTGCGAACCAACTGACCTTTTTCTACCAATTCCTTGATCGCTGCGCGAACCGTGATCCTGCTACAATCAAATAACTCCATCAACTGTGGTTCAGGAGGGATCTGTGAGTTTGGCGCCAGATTTCCGTTAGCGATGTTTTGCGAAATAATTTTGGCTATTTGTTTGTACCTGGCACCAGAGCCAGGCGCATTCATTTCTTCACGGTCAAAAATTAGTTCCATTTAACAAAATACCTTGCTTTCAATTTAATTGGCTACCGAGATGAATCATATCATACATTATAATACGTTTCAACTTACAAATGATAAAAATTGTTTAAGCGATATACTATTTTTCTCAGTTTGGTGCCAAAATCCAATGTACATCTGTACAAAAGAAGCAAAGTTTCTTTATGCGATATCACGAATTTTATAAAGAACGTAATACGTAACCCATTTCGTATGTTAAGATTAGTATAAATATAACGATATAGTATGACTTATTTTTGGTCTTTGTATCGAGTAGGAGGAGACACATGATCAACGCTTATTGTTTAGGAGCGAACAACGTAGATATCTATAGGCATATCGAACGAGTTTTTGCAGGTGGGATCCCGTTCAATGCCGCTGTAAACATTGCCAGAACAGGCAATAAAGCATCTGTGGCGACAGTAGTCGGAAATGACGAACTTGGAAAACTGCAGATCGATTCTTGCATAGCAAATGGAGTTGATACTACACATATTCAAGTACGGGATGGTCAGACCGGATGGTGCTGGATCACAGTCAAGGACGGAGACAGGGTATTTGGAGTTAGCGGCGGCACGATACGAGATATCAATACCGTAGACGCTGAGATGACAAGACCGGGTCTTTCTGGCGATTACGACCTGATCTATATCAACGCTGAAGCGGAATATACCGATGAGTCTCTGCAAATGATGAGAGAAGGTAATGTCCCGATCGTACGTGATTTTACAAATTATTGGAAACCGGAAGACCTCGCACAATACGCTGGTATCGTTGACTATTACTATATGTCTTTCGACGGTCACGATGAGGATGTGGAGGAGGTCCTCAAAAAGTGTGTTCACGAGTACGGAGCCAAAATGGCAGTAGGAACGATGGGAATGGACGGATCTCTTCTGTATAACGGAAGAAAACTGTACCGTCAAAAAGCTTTTGCAATCAAACCAGTTGACACACTGGGAGCAGGCGACACGTTCCTTTCAACTTTTACCTCCTTATATTTCAACGGACGAAAACTCCTCTCTAATTACGAGAATGTCACTGGGTGGGATGATGCAAATGAACATGTCCAAGAGTGTGAAGACCGTGTGATCGAGTATGCACTAAGTTATGCAGCCATGGCAGGTGCATATGCCTGCATGGCAGAGGGATGCTATGGATTCAGTATGCCTTATGATCATTCTCTTATCAGCAGGAGCAACATCGATATCGAAAAGGCAATAGAATACTTTGACGCTCTTTGATCGATGCGAGGAATAGGAGTTTTTTTATGAAAGAATCACAATTGTCGATAGGAAACTACACATATCCGCTGCATTCCTTTGACTATTTTCTCAATTCAATGGAGAGAATGGGAGTGAAACAGATCGAACTGTGGGCAGCGGACCCGCATCTGTATTTTGCAGATTATACTTTGACACAGGTTGAAGCACTTGGAAAAAAGATTAAAGATCATGGGATCTCTGTTTCTTGTGTGACGCCGGAGCAGTGCGATTACCCGATCAATATCTGTGCATCCAATAAAAATGAGCGACGTCGAAGTATCGATTATTTCAAGCGTGCTATTGAAGTCGCTGAAGTTTTAGGAGCTCCAAAAGCTTTCGTCACATCTGGCAGACATGTTCATGATGAAGGCAGGGAAGAAGCATATCTGCGAGAACTTGATTCACTAAAAGAATTGGTCAATTACGCTAAATACAAGGGTATTTATCTAGTAATTGAGGTCAATCCATTTGAACTGGAAGTTCCCAATGATGCCAAGGGACTTCGTAAACTCCTGGACGATGTGGACGGAGGCGACTGGCTGTTGCCTGTATGGGATATCGACTGTGCAGCGAGAAGCGGCGAATGGGGTGAAGACTATATCCGATTGTTTGGAAACAAGATTGGAAATGTGCATTTTTCGGATGGCGTTTGTGAACACTTCAAGGGACATATCGTTCCCGGTGATGGAAAGTTGCCTCTCACCAGATGTCTTGAGGAACTGGATGCGGCCGGATATGAGAATACGATCGCAGTTGAGATCATGAATTCCAGATACGATGCGGATCCGGATACAGCGATCCAGCGGACTTTGGATTGGTTCCACGATTACATGAAAAATCATTGAGGAGGGAAAGTGGATGAAACGAGAGCAATTTTCTGTAGGAAACTATACGTATCCTCATCACTCTTTTGAGTATTTTCTCAATTCAATGAATAGGCTTGGAATAGAGACGATCGAGATCTGGGGAGCTACGCCACACATTCATTTTGAAGATTTTACGCTGTCTGAAGCGGATCAGTTTGATCGACAGATCAAAGCGCACGGACTAAAGGTGTGTTGTGTCACTCCTGAGCAGTGCATGTATCCTATCAACCTCGGGGCTTCAAATCCGGATACGAGACGGAGAAGTATCGATGTATTCAAAAAAGCAGTAGATCTCGCGAATGTGCTTGGGGCGGAAAAAGCGCTCTGCACTTCTGGACACAGGCTATATGATGAAGATCCGGATGAGTGCTGGAAAAGATGTGTGGATTCCTACCGTGAGTTGGCATCCTATGCAAAGAGCCGTGGAGTCGTGATGGTGTTGGAACCTCTCACACGCAGGGGGATCGATATGATCGTATATGCTGCGGAAGAAAAACGCATGCTCGACGATGTTGATGACTATGACGGCATCAAGGCTATGATCGATACAGATGAATCCTTCAGGGTAAACGAGTATCCTAAAGATTTTACGGATCTTTTCACGAAAGAACAATTTGGACACGTGCATATCGTCGACGGAATGCCCGGTGGTCATCTTGCTCTTGGCGATGGTCTTTTGGATATGGACAGATGTTTCAACGATCTTAGGGACGTAGATTATGATGGATACATGACGCTTGAAGTAATGAATAACAGATATTTTGATGAACCGGAAGCAGCTGTAAAACAGAGTTTTGATTATTATTTGAATTGGCTCGCCAAACAACAAGCATAAAGGGGGAGGATGATATGTTTGATATCGATTTAGCGCACTATACCGAGGTCGTGGATAAAGCTTTGGCCTTAAGATCTCGAATAGAGGAAGCGGTAGACAAGATCTGTGAAGAAGGATATTCCAATATTTTCTTCATCGGGTGTGGCGGCACATATGCTCACTCTCTTCCCATGTTGTATTGGATGGAGAGCTCTTCTGCCAAACTGGATGTCTATTCCGTGATCGCGGCTGAGTTTATGGCTATGGGGCATAAGAAGTTTTCTAAGGATTCTATATGTGTCTTCTCAACAAGGTCTGGAAACACAAAAGAGATCGTCGCTGCTGCTAAGTTCTGCAAGGATGCTGGAGCAAGAACGCTCGTATATGTATCGAACGATGACACCCCTGTTTGTGAATATGCGGATTACAAATTCTACAGCCCTGCGGAAGACCCCAACCTCTGCGAAGCGATCTATGCCTACTCCATAACAGTTTTGGCAAGATTTATGCGGAATGCCGGAGAGTTTGAAAAATACGACAGTCTAATGGATGGTATGGCAAAGCTGACTCCGTATTTGATAAGAGCAAAAGAACAATATGATCCAATTTGTGAAGCATTAGCAGAAAAATTCAAGGACATTGACTATCACATGATCGTCGGCGGGGGAATGCTCTGGGGCGAGGCATACGATTACGCGATGTGTATTCTTGAAGAGATGCAGTGGATCAAAACGAAATCGATCCACGCGTGTGAGTTTTTCCATGGAACGCTAGAATTGGTCGAGGAGGATACCAGTGTGATCCTGTTCTATGGGGAAGATGAGACCAGACCGCTCATGGATCGGGTGTATCGCTTTGTGAGCAAAGTCAGCAACCAAGTCACCATTTTTGATACAAAAACGGTAGAACTGCCATTTGAAGATCCAGAATTCAGGAAAATACTTTCTCCGATGATCATTTACACGATCACCGAAAGGTTGTCAGCCCACATTGCAAAGGTTCGTAATCATCCCTTGACAGTAAGGCGCTACTATCGACAGATAGAATATTAATAAGACGTTATATAAGGTATTGATTTTTTGAGTCGTTTCTTTATATAATGAAATTACCGTGAAAGAATACATGAGAAAGGCAAGGAATAGTGAACGATGAAAACATTGAAAGAAGCTTATGAAGCTCTTCCAGAGTTCAGAAAGCAACTGGAGCAACTTCTGGACAAAGAACTTCAAAATGGACTAAAGAACATTTTTTTGCTTGGTACAGGCGGAACGTACAGTTATGCTCTTCCGATGACGTATTTTGCAAAGAAAACGTCCGATTTTCCAGTATATGCTGAAAACGGAAAGGAATTTATGACAAATCTGCACAAACAGTTGTGTGAGGGATCTCTTTGTTTCTACTGTTCTGCGACGGTTAATACAA